>JAWXUY010000096.1:0-6936 GCA_044425885.1 bacterium
GAAATAGCACGTCAAGAAGAAATAGAACGTCAAGAAGAAATAGCACGTCAAGAAGAAATAGCACGCCAAGAGGAAATAGCACGCCAAGAGGAAATAGCACGTCAAGAGGAAATTAATCTTGAAGATAAAAATATAGAAGAAGAAATTGAAAATATAGAAGAAGAACCAGAGGAAAAACCTAAGAAGATAGGATTATTCCAAAAGATTAAGCAAGGTCTTACTAAAACACGTGATAATATATTAAATGGCGTTGAGCAGGCACTAGCCTCTTTTACTAAAATAGATGAAGAATTATTTGAAGAACTTGAAGAAGTATTAATTTGCGCTGACATAGGTATAGAAACTTCGATGTTTATAATGGAAGAAGTTAGGAAGATTGTTAAGCTTGAGAAAGTGCAAGAAGTGTCGGAGATTAAAAATATTATAGCAAGAGTAATATCTCAAATATTAGAGTCTGATAATTATGAGTTTGAGCTTAATTCACCGAGTGTGTTATTAATAATAGGCGTAAATGGGGTAGGTAAAACTACTACGATAGGTAAGCTATCAAGCAATTATAAAAGTGAAGGTAAAAGCGTATTACTGGCAGCGGCGGATACTTTTAGGGCAGCGGCTATAGACCAACTACAAGTTTGGGGAGATAGAAGCGGTATAGATGTTATTAAGCATCAAGAAAATTCAGATCCAGCGGCAGTCGTATTTGACGCTATACAGGCGAGTAAAGCAAGAGACGTAGATTTACTTATTTGTGATACAGCAGGTAGGCTTCACAATAAGAAAAATTTAATGCAAGAATTAGAAAAAATATCAAGAGTAATATATAGAGAGCATCCAGAAGCGCAAGTAGAAACGTTGTTAGTTTTAGATGCAACTACAGGTCAAAATGCTTTACAGCAGGCTAAATTATTTAGTGAAGTGGCAAATATCACAGGAATAGTTTTAACTAAGCTAGATGGTACAGCCAAAGGAGGTGTTATAATAGCGATTAAAAATGAGCTTAAAATACCAGTTAGGTTTATAGGTGTTGGAGAGGGTATAGAGGATTTAAAAGAGTTTGATGCCATCGAATTTTCTAAGGCGCTTTTTGATGATTAATTTAAATAATAAAATATTAAATAAAATATTAAATAAAGAGTTTATATTATATTTGGTGTTTGGCGTACTTACAACTTTGATAGACACTATTGTATATTTTATAGCTAATTATAATTTAAAAATTAATTATTTAATAAGTAATTGTATTGCATGGGTTTTGGCGGTTTTATTTGCATATATTACTAGTAAATTATTTGTGTTTAAATCGTCAAAGAGTAATAATTTTTTAGAAAATATAAAAGAGATGTTTTATTTTTTCTCGTTGAGGTTTGTATCACTTGTGGTATCACTTGTATTTATGTATGTGCTAGTAGAAGTATTTTTTTTAAACGAGCTTATAACTAAGTTGTTTTCTGGTGTTTTTGTAGTAGTAGTTAATTATATATTTAATAAATTTTATATTTTTAAAAAATAAATAATAATAATATAAAATAAAAAATATAAAATAAAAAATATAAAATATAAAAGAGGAAATTTTTATGAATAACCCTAATTTTTTAGAAAAAAACAAGCATATTATTTTAGCCACTCTTATTACTAGCATTATACTTGTAATAGTATTTGCTTTTTCTGGGTATTATCCGTTTGGCGAGAATAGTATTCTAAAAGTCGATTTGTATCATCAGTACGCACCTTTTCATGAGGAGCTTAGGTATAAATTATTAAATGGTGAGAGTTTATTTTACTCATGGCAAGGTGGACTTGGGAAAGAGTTTTTAAGTCAGATTGCTTATTATACAGCAAGTCCTATAAGTATTTTAATTTTGTTTTTTCCAGTAGAGTACTTATCGGAAGCTATATTGTTATTTGTGTTTATTAAGATTAGTCTTTGCGCTACTAGTTTTAGTTATTTTTTAAAAAACACTAATTTTAATAAAAGTACGAGTTTTGATTTTGATAATAATGATGCGCCTTTAATTGTTTTATTTAGCATTATGTATGCATTTATAGCATTCACTACTAGTTTTTATTGGAACATAATGTGGTTAGACTCGATTTATTTATTTCCTATTGTTGTTTTAGGGGTAAATAAGCTAGTAGAAAATAATGAGTATAAGCCTTATTTATATAGCTTAATGTTATGTATAATAGTAAATTTTTATATTGCTTTTCTAGTTTGTGTTTTTATCACGTTATATTTTTTAATTAAGTTATTTAGTGATTATAGCTTAAAGTATGACTCTAAAATTATATTAAACAAGATGTTTAGATTTGCGATTTTATCGCTTTGTGCTGGCGGGACAACTATGTTTTTAGGTATTCCTACTGTAGAGGCGCTTACTAGAACTCAAACTTCGGACGCTACTTTCCCAAGTTTTGAAGTCTATGCGAATATTTATCAGATTATAAGCAGTCATTTTTCAGGAGTTACTCCTGTAGTGCTTGCAAGAAACGAAGATTTGCCGAATTTATATAGCGGTGTGCTATGTATGATGTTATTACCAGCCTATTTTTTTAACAAAAACATCAAGCTAAAAGAAAAAGCTTTATATTTAATTTTAATTATATTTATGCTTGCTTGTTCTGTTTTTAAGCAAATGGATTTTATTATACATGGTCTACATTTCCCAGCTAACTTACCTCACAGGTATACTTTTATTTATTCTTTTATTATTCTAATGCTAGCTTATAAAGGCGCTGTAAACATAAAAGATGGTTTTAATATTAAAATTTTATATTTATTTGTTATTATATATTCTCTTGGTTTATATTACACTGAGTTTATACTAGTAGACAAAATAGATGATATAGCTCAAGTATTAACTCCTAATGATTTTAATGCAAATATAGTATTGATGTTAGCCTATACTATTCTTATTGTTTTATATAGGTATTTTAATCTAAACAAAAATCTTGAAAAAATTAATATTAGTATTCTAGACCAAAACAAAAAGAATAATAGTTTTATAAATTTTGGTGCTATAATTTTTATTATAGCTAGCATAATGATATTTAAATATGCTGTAACTAATACGAGTGGTTATTTTAATGATTTTAATGCGTCAGACGAGTTAGCCAATGTTATTATACCTAGCTCTTTCTACACTCTAAGCTTTTTATTTATTTTAGCTTGTATTTTAATAGCTTATTTTATTAAAAAAGTATTCAAAGACAACAGGCTTAACACTAGTGTAGTTTTTATGATTTTATTATTTATAGTCTCAGGAGAAAGTTTATTTAATGCCACTATTGGTTTTTTACATAGCTCTAGTACCAGCAGATCGGCTTATATCCAGTATTTAGAGCCAGTCGATGGTGTACTTGCTTATATAGATAATTATGAAAAAGCTACCAACAGCAATAACAAGTTTTTTAGGCAAGAATTTAACAGATTTACTGCCATTAATGAGTCTACTATGTATCACTACAATGGTTTCTCTATGTTCTCGTCGCTTGCTTATGGTGATACTTCTAAGTTATTAGAGCAAGTCGGGGTAGCGGCTACCAGTAATTCATACAGGTATTATGACCCTACTCCTCTCTTAGATTCGATGTTTAATATCAAGTATGTTATGACAAAAAGCAAGTTCTTAGATAATTATCATTATAATTTTTTAACGGAGTTTGGACAAGTAGGGCTTTATGAAAACATATTCCCTCTCTCTTTAGGCTTTATGGTAGATAGTAGCGTTAAAGCTTGGGACACTCAACTTGAAACTCCTTTTGATATACAAAATGATTTTATTCAAAGAGCAGTTAGCACTGACCTTGAAATATTAACTTCGGAAGCAGTAGAAAACTTTACTTCGGTAAACGTTGATATAACTACCAAAGATGACAAGACGGAAGATTTTACCTACACACTTCATAATGAAAGCGATTTAAGTGCTATACCTACTATTAGAGCTAATCTAGTAAGTAGTAAAGACCAGCGATTATATATATATGTAGAAGCTCCTAACGCCAGAAGATTTATCTATGAAATAAATGGGCATACGCATGACCGTGAGTTATCTACTGGTAGAAGCTTAATAGACGTAGGATTTGTAGCAGAAGGGCAAGTTATTAATATAGAATTCTCACTCGATAGAAAAGGTACTTATGACAAAACTTATAGCAAAACTGGTAGTTTTAGAGTACATTCAGCAGGTTTTGAAGATGAGATATATGAAATGCTATATCAAGATTTAGAAGATGAGATACTAGTGGTAGAGGAGTATAATAGTACTTATGTAAAAGGTATTATTACTGCTAAAGAAGATGGTTTATTATTTACTTCTATCCCTTATGACAGGGCGTTTAAAGCCTATGTAAATGGAAAAGAAGTCCCAACTCTTTCTATCGCTAATAATGGTCTTATCGGAATAGACTTATCAGCAGGAACTCATATAGTAGAGTTTAAGTACAAGCCTACGAGTTTTACAATCGGTGTAATATTAACTCTATTATCTATCTTATTAATTATTATATATTCTAAGTATGACAAGAAAACTAGGTTAACTTCACAATCAACTCCTTTATCGTCTGAAGAAGATTTTATTACTAATTTAGGTACTTGGGTAGATAATAGCAATATAGATTTAAGCGACTTAGGCAATTTAAATGATGTAGAAGATTTAGGTGATAGCGATGATTTAAGTGATCAAGATGGTTTAAATAGTCCATATGATGATAATAATAAATAAATAAATATTTATCTAAATTTTATAAATAAATACAAAAACACTTCTAGTATAGTATACTAATAATATACATAAATAGAAGTGTTTTTTGTATAGGAAGATATAAGGTATAATTGTACAAATAAGAATATTTTACATAACTTATATAAATACTATAGTTGTATATTTTTAAATCCAACATATGAATTATTTTGTCATTATAAAATCCCAAAAAATTAGACTCAAATAGAGTTGTAAGGTAATTCAGCTTACTTACCCTATTTTTATGCCGTTTGATATTTTAGCCTATATTAAACTGGTTAAATATCCAAGTTTTTCTTTTGTTCTTTTATTTTAATGATCACTTCTTCAAAATTGACATAATAAATAAATTTTTACTTTTAAAATACTAAAAAAATTTTTCATAATTGAATTATCAATACAATTTACTTTTTTACATATTTTTACATATTTTTACATATTTTGACGCATTCTATTATCTTTAACTATTTTTTTCTTAAATCCAAAACTACATTTTACCGTAAAAATACCGATTGCCTTATTAGATTTCAAGTCTAACTTTTTCGTGTTGGTATAATTCAAGGGGTTTTATTTTTTAAAATTTACTTATAATTACTTATTCAGCTAACAACTTTACAAAATTTAACATATTTAGTATAGTATAAAATTTTTACTATTAAAAATTTAAATATCTACATTATTCTAAGCTAAATGTAATTTTTAACCTATAACTTAAATAAATTTCATATAAAACATACAAAATGCAACATTTTTTTCATGTTAAATATATGATTATTACAAACAGATTAATTCTTCAAGAATTATCAATATAAAAGTGATTTAATTCAAACTAAATATACACTTGTCTTTGTTAATTATTACATAATAAGAAACTATAATAATAACAAAAATGTATCTTTAACAAAATAAGTATTAAAAAAAATGTTGCAATATATCAATATATTCTGTATAATATTTATAAATGATTTACCTACTCGATTTGAATGTTGTATTTTATAAATTTATAATTATAACTTATAACTGGGTATTTAAATTTCAAAAAACTAATAAAAACATGAAAAGAGGTGAAAGGGTTGTTGAAATCTCAACCCGCTTATACGATGAATAATAATTATAAACTTAAATTTTTAGTACTAGGTAATGATATAAAATATATGTTAAATAACCAAAATAACATTGAGTTTTTTGGAATAAATCTTACTAGTCATAATCACTCTGTTTGCTACGCTTATAAAAAAATTATGGACCTCAAACCAGATGCCATTTTGATAGAAGAATCTATGTTAAATTCAAAAGAATTTAAATGCCTTAAAGAGTTAGTAAAATCAAATATACATATGAAAATGTTAAAAGAATACACTACTCTACCAGAAAATTTTCTTATAAAAGATGTTGTTGGGATTGGAATGGTATATAATTTCAATATGCAATATTTAGGTACGCATATAAATGAGTTTTTAGAAGTTATTATTCAAGGAATTGAAAATGATAGTATTGATAATAATTCAGATATGGATTTAGAAATTGAAGTTACTAATATCATACAAAATTTAGGAATTCCAGCACATATTAAAGGATATTGTTACTTAAGAGAATCTATAATACTATCAGTGAATGATATCGACGCACTAGACGGCGTTACTAAAATGTTGTATCCTAGTATTGCTAGGAAATTTAAAACAACATCTTCTAGGGTAGAACGCTCGATAAAACACGCTATAGAGGTATGCTGGAGTCGTGGTAATTTAGAGTTTATTAATAGTCTATGTTGTTATAGTGCTTTTAGTAAAGGAAATTACATACCAACAAATAGCGAATTCATAGCGATTATATCTGATAAATTAAGATTAAATTTAAAGTATAATAAACACTTGTAATTTTAATATCACCGTGCATTTTAGTTTAAGTCATCTTAATAATTAAAATAAAACGCCTTGTAAATTCAAGGGGTTTTTATTTTTTAAAAATTTACATATTTATGCCATATAGATATAGTATATTATGGCAAACATATAATAAATTTAGTTTATCTAAGATTGTGTATATAAATACTAGAAAAAAATAACAAAATCGACTTGGTTTGATTTATGCAATAGATTTTTTAATATTAATATTAATCTTATTCTTATTCTTATTCTTATTCTTATTCTTATTCTTATTCTTATTCTTATTCTTATTCTTATTAAACGCTCCCATT
>JAWXUY010000097.1:0-6935 GCA_044425885.1 bacterium
TCATACTTATATTTTGGGTTACCTAAGACTGTATTTTGAGGTATATAAAGCCTACTGCTATTTACATACGCTTTGTAATTCATAGTAAAGAGCGGAAATTTATATAATACATCTGCTCCCAACAACTGAATTTTATTAAATACTTCGTATCTCTCATCTATAGTAGTTGTGGCATTTAATTCTTTTACAAGGTCATCAAATATAGGCTCGCCCCCGAATACATACCTATGTAAATCGTGTGAGGAGTCATACTCGCCATACCATTCTGTAATATCAAGAGCCGATAAGCCTTTTAACGCTATATCATATACATCTATTTCAGGAGAGCTACTATAAAGCTCTGACGATTTAATAATCTCTGTTTGTAAGCCTACTTCTTGTAAATTCTTAGCAAGTGCATTAATAAAATTTATAGAAGTTTCATCTTGATAGTAATACATAATAATAATAGGTCTGTCAAAATTATATTCGGCTTCTTGTAGTAACTGCTTAGATTTTTCTGGGTCATAATCATGGTACTTTTCAGCTAAAACATCTGAGCCTATAATTATGTTACCGTATTCAAAAGTATTTACTGTGTTAAAATAAATATCACTTATTAAAGATTTAATATCTATTGCATGAGCTATAGCCGAACGCACTCTATAATCGCCTATCACTGGGTCTATCTCACCAAATTTTTTTATATTAAACACTAAGTATCTATAAAAAATAGAGTCGATATTAATTTCTTGCATATTGGGGTCTTGACTGAGTTGCATTATTTCAAGAATATCATTTGTTGTGTAGTAATCGACATCTTGTATTTGATAATCAGCTCTTATTGTTATGCTTTTTATATTCGGCTCTGTACCGATGTAGTTGTTGTTATAAGTATAACTTATTTGTTCGTTTGGGATATATTCTTCTAATATATACATTCCACTTACAACAGGGTCTAGCCAAAAATCGTTATCAGCTAACTTAGGTATATCTTGGTCTTGTAATATATGCTTTGGTAATATAGTAAATTGAGATAATATATCTATAAAATTTGCGATAGGCTCATTAAGACCGATAGTTAGTATATTATCATCTATGAATAAGCCCGATATATTATCATACTTGCCAGTTATAAAATCGTTTACCCCGACTATATTATCAAAAGCTACAGGGAAAATTCTTGATAGTTCTTCGTCTAGCACAACCGACTCGAAACTAAATACAACATCATCTAAAGTAATAGGCACACCATCTGACCATACTAAATCTTGTCTAAATTTAATATTATATATAAGCCCATCTGTGGAGATATCATAACTTTCTGCTAAATCTGGCTTTACTTCACCAGTTATGACATTTAGGGTAAAAACATTTCTAAAGCAAAGCCTAGTAATAATATTAATATCTCTCCAAGGAGAAGTCATTTTACCAGTTTCTAGTATATTATCTATATTAGATAACTTAAGAGTAGAGTTATTATTATTATCTATATAATTATTTTTAGAAATCATACCAGTAGAAAAAAATATTAAAAATATTAAGAATACTAAACTCAAGTATTTGGTAAACTTGTGATTTTTTATATTATTAATAAAATTTTTAATTTTTAATTTTATAATTAAAGATAGCATAACGTAAATAAAGTCCTTTCTTATTCTTATTCTTATTCTTATTCTTATTTTTATTTTATTAAATTTATTAAATAAGACTATATTATATCACAAATTAATTTATTTTTCAACATAATAACAAGTCACTATCTAACAAATTTTAAAAATAAAAACTACACCCTTTTTATTTATAATTACAAAATAATTACAAAAAAGAGTGTAGAAAATAAATTTATTTTTATATTTTTTATATTATATTTATTATTATTTTATAAGGTCTAAAAATCTAACCACCATCGTAGCTACTTCTGCTCTCGTGGCTGTACCTTGAGGTTTAAAAGTTCCATCTGGATTACCTATTAAAACACCTGCGTCATTAAGGGCTATTATAGCATCTGCCGCCCAAAAAGATATATCATCTACATCTTTAAAATTAAGCTCTACAGAAGTCATAGGAATATCGAGACCTATAAGATTTGCAAAATTTAAGAAGAATACTGCCATTTGCTCACGAGTTACAGGTCCATCTGGGTCAAATTCAGTGTTAGAAATCCCTCTAGTAATATTGTTTTCTAACGCCCAATTAACCGCTCCTGTGTACCACATATCCGAAGATATATCTTTAAAAGTATCACTATTTTGTAATATACTAGTATTAACTTGTGCTACTCGACTTAAAGTCGTAACAACCATCGCTCTAGTCATCATTCCCTCTGGACTAAACGTATTTTCAGAAGTTCCCATAAAATAACCTTCTTTCATTACGAACCCTATCGCACTATAAGCCCAATGTCCTTGTACATCTTTATATTGGGCTAATGTACTAGTATAATCTGTTTTATAAAGATTATCTGTAGAACCTGCTAAATTTTCAAGAAGTTCTTCTGGAGTAGGCGTTGGCTTACCAATAAGAATAGAATTTGAACTAGAACTAGAATTATAACTGCTACTAGCATTACCACTTCCACTACTACTTGAACTGCCCGAACTACCTGAAGAACCACTACTATTTCCTCCACTACCTGAGCTAGAATTATCTTGTATCTTTTTAAAAGTAGGTTTAATATAAATATTAACATCTTGATTTAAATAAGGTAGAGTATAAGTAAAAGCTTCATCTTCAGAATCTTCGTCAAAATCACCTGATACCGTCCACCCTGCAAAGGTATAACCATCATTTGGAATAGCTATAAAATTAATTCCTTCTTCTTCTTCTACGTATATTATTTCTACGCTAGTTACTATATCTCCATATGGTAATTCTACCTCTATTTCCTCATCTGTTATACTGCCACTATTATTATAATCACTACTTAAATAGTATTTTATATCCCCACCTATTTCTGGTGTTATAGCCACTGTTGCTTGATATTTTACAATATCTACTACTTCTGCGTAGACAGACACATAACTCATTTTAGATGTAATTTCAAATGATACATTATCGCCTCTTAAAGTTTTTGTGCTAGTAGTCCCTGTTATATCTGAAGACACTACACTCCATTTAACTTCTTTATCTTCTTTTAAAGGTACTGCATGAGTAGCACTTAAATTAATAATGCTATTTGTGTCAAAAGACTTTGTATTAGCATTTGTGCTAGAGTCATTATTAAATACTAAAGTATTACTTGCCCCTGAAGTTGTACCTGAAATTTGTATATTAGCACTATATAAATCTTGGTGACTTGATAAAGTCACTTCTGAAGAAGTAAGGCTAATATCTACGTATATGGCATTACCCATACGAGCTTCTCCTAATTCTGGGTCATATACCTCACAGAAAATATATTTTTTATCAAGTATTTTTGCACGCTCTGCTGTATTAAACGATAAAATATTACCAGTATTTGATATTTTAATATAATCATCATCTGATGGATTTTTTGTATTAGCATAATACCAGTTATATTCTAGTATATTTTCTTTTTCTTGCGTAAGCGCCGAGCTATCTACGTCTGTTTTACTTACACTTACAGTAATACCTTGATCCATAGCTAATATAGAACTTTGGTCATAATAATCATTTGTTTTTAAATCAACTTTAAAACTAGCTACATCTAAATCAAATAAAGGACTAGTAAGAGTTTTGTTTGCTAGAGGTAATCCTGAACCAGAGCCTGTTATAATTATGTTTAGGCTGTTATGACCGCCCTCTATAAACCTATTTTGCTCATCAAAATTTGACTTATCTAAAATGTCTATCTCTACGTTTGCGTAATTAGTTTTTAAAGCCTCTTGTGCTTTTTCTAAATCTTCGCCCTCTAACGTTAAATCCGATACTTCTACTTTTTCTGATGATTTTGGAACTATCGTATTTTCAAAAGTTTGAGTTGAACCATATGAAGTATCATAATTTATTTTAATAAAACCTATTACTGCATTTTCTACTGATGAATTAAATTTATTAGGCGAATAAGCATATAAATCTATAAATTGAGTTGGGTCTACTTTAGTTGATAAATCAAAGCCTGTAGGATAATTGCTGTTAATACCTAGTATATGTAACCCACTTAAAGTAATGCCATAATTGTTACTAACTCCCATAGCTATTAAAGCATTTTGAGAAGTAGTTGTACTGGCTACAAAAGTAATATTTGAGAAGTTAATATAATCTCCATTGTTATCAAGAAACGCTACTTCATCTTCGTTAAGATTACTTGGTAAAGCAATAGCTGTTAAATTAATAGAGCTTGACAATATAATTCTGCTTTTCTGTGCTATTCCATATCCATCTTCTTCTGGCGAAGCTAAGTTGAATCCTGATAAATTAAGAGATGTAAGACCAGTGAATAAAGCTAAGTTGAGGTCACCTTCAAAATCATCTTGTGATATTATTAAATTTTTAACATCTCCAAACGTTATATCACTATTATTTTCGCTTTCTTGATTCTCTAAATATGGATTTTCTTCTCCGTAAACTATCTCAAAGTCTGGTGCAAAACCAATAAAAGTACCTCCAGTTTGCAATTCATCATTTAGTTCCTGATCAGAAGACTCTAAATTTTTAATAGGTTGGTAGAAATCAAAGCCTTCGCTTATTTCTAAAGTACCATTAAATTTACCAGTTAATACATTAGCTTTAGATATATAACCATATTCGTCAATAACAAAATTAAACGCTAAATCAGTTGTAAATAAAACAACGTTATCGTCTTCATAATTTTCATCTTCGCTATTTGAGTCGTTAAGACCATAAGATAGCTTAACATCGTAAGATGGCATATTAAAAATAAACGTATCTTTAGAAGTACCTGAAAGTTTTTTTACATTAACCAGACTATTTACTATAGTTCCTGCCGAATTTGTTACTAATAAGCTTTCTTGACCTATTGAATTATCAAACACCACTGTTACAATTTCATCTTCTGGAATTTTAGTATATCCAGATGATATATCAATTCCGTTGTTATACGATACACTTAAAATATTACTATCTGTATAGCTCACTGTCTTATCACGTGATACTCTATCAGTTATACTAATACTTACGTCTTCTTCTAGCATAATAAAACTATAAGTCGAGTCATTTATCTTACTAACTATGCTAGTACTTCCGCTATTATCCCCTACTACGTATATATCTTTAGACTCTATCAAAGCAGTATTTAACTTAATTTCAACAACTTCATTTTTAGCTGCTTTAGTCAAGCTTACACTTTCTATGTCATCATGATCTATATTAATGTTATATGTATCTACTATTTTAAGTGTCATATTATAATTAGGCATAGTAAATTCATATTTTCCACTACTACTACTCTCTACTAATCTCTCAAAAGAGCTACTATCACTAGTTGGATATTGCACTACTACTTGATTATTACTTGGGTTTGCTTCAGCAGTGATACTTGTTCCTGCATAAATTTGTCCACCTGAACTTAGAGTAGTGTTATTAATATCAACTTTTGGATTAGTTATAACGATATCATCATCATAAGATAATGCTCTAGGTACCTTATCCAATGAAATAGTTACTGCTGACTCTGGCATCTTAAAAGAAGAAGTCCCATCGGAATTACTTGTTAAATTAATCGGATTTCCTGTATTATTTTCATATATGTTTATAACTTCGTCCGAACTTACTCCACTTTTAGGTGTAATTGTAATAGTTTCCCCTGCAAAACCTCTGCTTTGACTAAGTGTTAAGCTTGTTGATGCATTTATAATATAAGTCTGTACAGAATTTAAAGTCACTGGATAACTTGGCATTACAAATTCCCAATCAAGACTATTGCTACTTGTCGCCCTAAAAGTTTCACCATCTCCAGAATTAGTAGGACTAGCTATTACTATCATACCATTATATTGTGATGATAAATCCTTAGTAACTAATATTGTCTCGCCCTCTATAGCGTGAGTTTGCGTGGCTGGCGAGCTCGCTGGAGTACCTATATCTGTTACGCTTATAAGCTCTCCTGTTGATAAACTTACGTCAGCTCCTACCATCGTAAAATGATATTCTCCGTTGCTATCTGCTGAAACTTGCTTGACCATTGTTTCGCCATTCAGCTTATAAGTAACTGCTATTGCGTAGCCATTCTCAACTCGAAGTTTTCCTTCATCTGTTAATATCAACTGAACATTATCGCCTTTATCAGCCGTCAATCCGTTTGTCTCTGGCACTATAACATCAGATATATATTCTATTTCACTATTTGTTATATTATAGTCTTTTGACGGATATTCATCTATATATATGTTAACCGCTTGTCTTGGCATTGTAAATTTTAAAATTATATCTCCATTTGTCGTATTAACTCTTTCTGCCTCGTATACACGTTTATCATCATATTTTACCAAAACAGACTTACCGTATTGTATCAATGACCCTCCTAATGATGTCAGTTTTACAAATACTTCAGTATCCGCTTTTACTTTATCACTAGTACCATTTAATTCATTTTGTACCCCATTTTCTGTGTAGTAAACGTTTGCAATATAACTTTCTTTTTTAAATTGAGCTGTTGATTCATAATTTTCAGCATAAACTTCGCTTATTAAAAAATTTGGAAAAATTGTTGTGCTACTTAAACTCGTCAGTGCCATTGCACTACATAGTCCAAGTGCCACGTTTCTTTTATTAATACTTATTTTACTTTTCATAACTTAGGGCTTCTTTTACTTATATATATCTATAATAATCATAAGCCCCTTTCACCTCTCTTTTCTTAAAAATTTTTAAATTACTTCAAAATAAATTATTATTTTAAATTCTTTTTTTATAATATTTTATTTCTTATATATATATATTACCATATCTTAATCTAATCTTAATTATATATTCTAAATCTAATTTTAATAATATTTATCACCAGTTTAGCACATCTATTTCTAAAATGCAAG
>JAWXUY010000098.1:0-6870 GCA_044425885.1 bacterium
ATTGGCGGTCCTCCAGATGCTCCTCCAGATGCTCCTCCCATAGGTTTACTCGGAGGTCTTTTATTATTATCGCTCATACTATAACTCCTCCTTTGAAAGCTGTGACTCTGCTATCTCTCTATATATTTTAGAATTCGCTAATAATTCCTCATGCGTCCCCACTCCTACTATTTTCCCAGCATCTAAAACTATAATTTGGTTAGCATCTTGGATAGTACTTATTCTCTGCCCTACTATTACTTTTGTAGCACTCGTACACTCTTTATTTAGTTTCGCTCTTAAAACTTTGTCTGTTTTGTAGTCTAGAGCTGAGAAGCAATCGTCAAATACATATATCTCTGGATTTTTATATATTGCTCTTGCAATAGATAGCCTTTGCTTCTGCCCCCCTGATAAATTTAGCCCTCCTTGAGCTACTTCCCCGTCAAGCCCTACTTTATCTACAAAGTCTTTTGCTTGTGCTATCTCTATTGCTCTATTTATATTATTGTCATCTATCTTATTATTAGCTCCATATGTTATATTAGATTTTATATCCCCACTAAATATAACCGCTTTTTGAGATACATATCCCATTTTTTCTCTTAAAGCCTCTTGCGTATAATCTTTTAAATTTACGCCATCTATTAATATTTCCCCTTTTGTACAGTCATAAAATCTTAGTAATAAATTCATTATGGTACTTTTTCCAGACCCTGTAGAGCCTATAAAAGCTATAGTGTCCCCTTTGTTTACTTCAAAATTAAGATTTTCTAAAACAGCTTCTTCTCCATCTGGATAAGAAAAGCTAACGTTTTTAAATTGTATTGCTGTATTATTATTATTATTATTATTATTATTATTACCATCTACAATAGTATTTTTAAAATCAATCACTTCTGATACTCTGTTAAGCGCTACTATAACACGTGGAAGCGTTATAAAAGCCATCGTAAGAAGCATAAACGCCATTATTATTTGCATAGCATAAGAAGAAAATACTACCATATCTGAAAATATTACCAGCTTGTCATTAAAACCTGCTTCATTTATAAGACTAGCCCCTACTACATATATTACAAGAGTAAGAATTGTCATTAAGAACATCATATAAGGAGCCATAAAAGCCGTTGTTCTGTTTATAAAAATATTTGCACTCGCAACTTTGTCATTTATATTTTCAAACTTTTCTTTTTGGTAGTCATCTGCGTTATAAGCTCTTACTACTCTTATACCTATTAGATGTTCCCTAACTGTTGTATTTAAATTATCTGTTAGCTTTTGTAAGCCTTTAGACTTAGGCATAGATAAAGTTATTACTACCATTATTGCCACTAATAAGCTACAAACCCCTACAAGAGTAATACCTGTGAAAGTTGTATTTTTGCCAGATATTTTTATTACTGCCCAAATAGACATAAGAGGCGCTCTAATAAAAGCTATATAGCCAAGCGCTATAAAGTTTTGAATTTGGGTAATGTCATTAGTTGAACGAGTAATAAGACTACCTGTTGAGAAATTGTTTATATCTGCCATAGAGAAAGATAAAGTTTTGTTATAAACTTGCTCTCTTAATCTCATAGCCACTATAGTTGCTATATGCGATGCACACTTAGTTACAATAAATACTAGCATTAAACTAAAAAGTGAAAGCCCAAGCATAGTTCCGCCTGCTGTTAATATATCAGAAATTTCACTACCTTCAGTTTGGACAAGCTGTGTAATTTCACTCATATAGTCAGGGATTTCAAGGTCAACCCAAACTTGAGTAACTAAAAGAATAATGCTAAAAAATATATAGTAATATTCTTTTTTGGTAAAGCAAGCTATTATTTTAGACATTTAATTAAATCAGTCCTTTCTTAATTGTAATTATAATTTTAATTTTAATTTTAATTTTATGTAATATTTTAAATACCATGCTATATATTTAAAATAATTTATCAATATTATCATATCAAATAAATAGTTTGAATTATGTTTTTATTCTAAATTATCTGCTATCTTATCTACTAACATCTTGAGTGTCAACTTTTCTATATTCGTTAAGCTTTTAAGTACTCTATCTTCTACTGAACCCATACTAATTCTTATGACCTCAAGTAATTCTTCAGCATTGTCACTTAGTTTAACTTTCTTTACTCTCTTGTCATTTGGGTCTGTATACGTTATCACAAATCCCTTTTTTTCAAGCCTCATCACTACTCCAGCCGACGTTGATTGCGCTACGTTCATAGATTTTTCAAGTTCTTTTAAAGTACACTCTTGTTTTTCACTATTAAGCAAATGACCTAAAACATGACATTGAGCTAACGTTAAATCATGCTCTTTTAGTGTGTTATTCCCATACCTTTCTACGTAATCATTAATACGTTTTAATTTATGAAGCACATGATAATCCTCATCTTTGATATTATCACCTCCTAAGTTTATTTTTTAAATATTAACATATTAAAAGCAAGGTGTCAATAGTTAATTTAATTTAAATAGCATGTTGTTAAATTTTTTTCAAATAAAAAATCAAATAATATTTTAATTGTATTTTTGTAAAATATTAATTATAATTAAAATAAAAATTAATAAAAAAATAAATTATAAAAGGATAAAAATAATAATATGAACCCTCAAGAACCTAAAATTGGCATACTGATTTATGACAAAAGCCATCACGACCTAAACAACAACAGTCTTTTTGCCAAAACAATTATTGATAACGCCAAAAAACAAAACCTAGATATAAAATTAGTCTTTACAAAAGACCTAAAATTAATCATAAATAATAATAACTTTAGCTTGGAGATTGATAATATAGAAATTAATAATATTAAATTTGCAATAAACAGAACAAAAAATTATTATATAAGCAATCACATAGAAAAAATGGGCATTAGAGTTTTCAACTACGCTCATGTAACTAATATTTGCAACAACAAGGCTTTGACGCACCAAGCAATAAATAGTTTTGATAAATTTTCAGTAAAATCTATTGCTACTTATATAGAGAATAAAGATAGCTTTTGTATAAATAAATACCAGTATAACTACCCATACGTTGTAAAGTCGCTAGCTGGTCATGGAGGGACTGAGGTATATAAAGCCGATAACCCAAATGAACTCTCAAAAATAGCTACCGAGTTTAAAGACTACAGCTTTTTAATACAACAGCTATCATCTAACAGTGGCAAAGACGTAAGGGCTTATATAATCGGCAACCAAATTCATACTACTATACTAAGAACAAATGATGTCAGCTTTAAATCTAATTTTTCTTTAGGTGGTGAAGCAAATATCTATCACTTACAACCACATGAAAAAGATTTAATAAATAAAATTTTAGAGTATACGCACTTTGATTTTGTCGGCATAGACTTTATACTAGACGAAAACAACAACTTTTTATTTAACGAGATAGAAGATGTTGCTGGTTGTCGAATGCTCTACTCAAATGATGTTGATATAATCCCAAGCTTTATATCTCACATAAAAACTACTTTAAACAAATAAAATAAAATAAAATAGCGCATTAGACCATTTAATAACTCATTGTCTAATACGCTATTTTTAAAATTAATTAAGTTAGCTTTAAATCTAATTTTTCTTTAGGTGGTGAAGCAACTATATATAATTTAAAGCCCCAAGAAAAAGATTTAATAAATAAAATTTTAGAGTATACGCACTTTGATTTTGTCGGCATAGACTTTATACTAGACGAAAACAACAACTTTTTATTTAACGAGATAGAAGATGTTGCTGGTTGTCGAATGCTCTACTCAAATGATGTTGATATAATCCCAAGCTTTATATCTCACATAAAAACTACTTTAAACAAATAAAATAAAATAAAATAAAATAAAATAAAATAGCGCATTAGACCATTTAATAACTCATTGTCTAATACGCTATTTTTAAAATTAATTAATTAACTGCCAAATATTTTTCTACTGATGTTATTGCATTAGCTCCATCTGAGACCGCTGTAACAACTTGTCTTAAAGCCTTAGTCCTTACATCTCCCGCCACAAATACTCCCTCAACTGACGTTTTACAATCTTCGTTAGCTATTATATAATTAGAGCTATCTAAAGTTAGATGTTCTTCAAATATTTTACTATTTGGCTCTATACCTATCGCTACAAAAACCCCGTCTACTTCTAAAGTATTTTTTTGGTTAGTCTTTAAATTCGTAATCTCTAAACCTTCTACCTCTTTCTCACCGCTTATTTTATCAACTACAGTATCCAGTACAAGCTCTATATTTTTAAGAGTTAAAACTTTTTCTTGTAAAACTTTAGCTCCCCTAAACTCATCTCTCCTATGGATTAAATATATTTTTTTACAAAGCCTTGATAAAAATATAGCATCTTCGAGAGCGACATCACCGCCTCCAACTACTGCTACGATTTTATCTTTATAAAAAGCACCATCGCAAGTAGCGCAATAAGAAACGCCTTTGCCATATAATTTATCTTCACCCTCAGCCCCTAATAACTTATGCTTAGCGCCTGTAGCTATAATAATAGTTCTGGTTTCAAAAGTATTTTTCTTGCAAGAAACTACTTTTGTTTTGTTCATTATATCGAGGTTAGTAACCTCATCTCTAACGAATTGAGAGCCTAATTTTTCTGCATGCTTTCTAAATTTTTGACCCATCTCAAAGCCGTTAATTTCAGGTAGTCCAGGATAGTTATCTACTTCATAAGTATTTAGTATTTGCCCACCGCTCATTGTCTGTTTTTCGATAGTGATAGTTTTGAGCTTGGCACGCTCTGCGTAAATAGCCGCTGATAAGCCAGATGGTCCTGAGCCTATTATTACTACGTCATATATATTATTATTATTATCCAAAATAAATCCTCCATTTGTTTTAATATATTTGTTTTAATATATTTGTTTATATTATTTTATTATTTATATTATTTTATTTATAATTTTTATATTTATATTTATATTAAAAAGAAGCTACTAAAAAATAGCCTCTTATTTTCATAATTTTTATAAAATTATTGTCTTGGAGCTCTGCCAAATTTTTTGTTGAATTTATCAACACGTCCGCCAGCATCTAAAAGAAGTTTTTGGCTACCAGTGTAGAATGGATGGCATTTTGCGCAAACCTCTACTTTAATTTCTTCGTTTGTAGAACCAGCTACGAACTCGTTTCCACAGTTACATTTTACTTTCGCTTGAAAATACACTGGATGTATTTCAGGTTTCATATTAGCACCTCTTTCTTAAATTTTGAGATACATTTTGGCATCTCATTTATTATTTTTTTATATTTCTTATTTTTATAGCATTTATATAATTTTAATATATTATATAACTATCTATTATAATTACTATAACATTATATAAGAATAAAATATATAAGTCAAGCATTTTATTTAGACACTCCTGATTTTTGTAGTTAAATTTATATTAAATTTATTACTAAAATAACTAAATAATTAAAATAAAAGATTTGACATAGTGCTTATATATATATTATTATTATATTGTTGTTATTTAAATAAAAAAAAAAATAATAATAATAATAATAATAATAAAAATAACTAAAAAAAGAGAGGTGAAAAGAGGGCTTGGCTTCGTATAAGAGCTGTAGTTTCTTGTATTAAATTATGGATATTAGAGTAGGCATAGGCTACGACGTACATAAGTTGGTTTTGGATAAAGAGTTAATAATAGGCGGTGTAAATATACCATATGAAAAAGGACTTTTAGGGCATTCAGATGCCGACGTTTTAGTCCATGCAATAATAGATAGCCTACTAGGGGCTACCAAAAAAGGTGACATAGGAAAGCTTTTTCCAGATAATGACGAAAGCTTTAAGAATATATCAAGTATTATTTTATTAGAAAAAGTATATAATATTTTAAAAGAAGAAAATTACGTAGTTATAAATATTGATAGCACTATAATAGCTCAAGCACCTAAGATGCGTCCATTTATAGAACAGATGGAAGAAAATATTGCAAAAAGTTTAAATATTAGTCAAGAGCAAATAAATATAAAGGCAACTACTGAAGAAGGGCTTGGATTTACTGGAGCATTAGAAGGTATATCAGCTAATGCAGTTTGTCTTGTGCAAAAAATAAAATAAAATAAAATAAATAAAATAAATAAAATAATTGTGGAGGATATTAAATTTTATGAAAGTGTATAACACTCTTACTAACAAAAAAGAAGATTTTATTATTGATAATAATATTATTAATATGTATGTTTGTGGTCCTACTGTATATGATTTTATACACATAGGTAACGCCAGACCATATGTAGTTTTTGATACTATAAGAAAATACTTAGAGTATAAAGGGTTTGAAGTAAAATATGCTCAAAATTTTACAGACGTTGATGATAAAATTATAAATAAAGCTAATCAAGAGGGCGTTGCTATGGAGGTTATTTCAGATAGATATATAGAAGAAGCTCTAAAAGATGCCAAAGCCCTTAACGTTAAAGAGCCTACTTTTATGCCACGTGTAACAGAAGAAATAAAAGAAATTATAGCTATGATAGAAGAACTAGTTAAAAATAATTACGCTTATGAAGTAAACGGGACAGTTTTTTTTAATACTGCTAATTTTGATGAATACGGCAAACTATCTGGCAAAAATCTTGACGAACTTCAAATAGGTGCTAGAATAGAGCATGACACTACTAAAAAAAATACAACGGATTTTGTATTATGGAAACCTAAAAAAGAGGGTGAACCTTTTTGGGAATCATCATGGGGAAGTGGTAGACCAGGTTGGCATATAGAATGTTCAGTAATGGCTAAGAAATATCTTGGTGAACAAATAGATATTCATGCTGGAGGGGAAGATTTAATATTCCCACATCATGAGAACGAGATAGCTCAAAGCGAATGTGCAAATGGTAAAAGCTTTGCT
>JAWXUY010000099.1:0-6867 GCA_044425885.1 bacterium
CCAAATCCAAACGATGCTTGGCCTAACTTAAATCTTAAGTCTTACGAGTATGTTTATTGTATAGCTTCTAAAGTATTTGGTGATGAAAGTCCTGTAACTGATATTTATAAGCATATTATAGCAGGTACTTCAGAGCGTGGAGATTTCCCACTTTCTAAGCCTTATTATTACAATAATGATATTAGCTTTGAAAGGTTAGTATGTCACCCTGATATTGATTTTAACAACAGAACTGAAATAGAAAGAAAATCGGTATGTTTTAGAAAATCTTATTTCGGTATGTTAAAAAATGATAATATCAACGTATTTATGAAATATGGACATAGAGGACCATCACACGCTCATCCAGATAAAATGAATATAGAAGTAATGGTAAAAGACTATGTATTATCAAGAGATTTATCTAATACAGGCTATGCTTCTAAATTATGTAATGAGTGGCATAGAAAAACAATCTCTCATGACACAGTTTTAGTAGATGGCGAAAACCAAACTAATATGGAAGGTGGAGAAGTTTTAGAATTTACTGATAACATTTGTCATACGGAAGTTAAAGATGTTTACGAAGGTGTACACTATAATAGACGTATTGAAATAAATGAGCAAGGATATGATGATGTATTTAAAGTAAGCTCAGAAGATGAGCATAATTATGACTGGTTATTCCATAGTGAGGCAGAATTATTAACAGAAGTTAAAGGTGAAGATGCATCACTTGGTTATGACAAAAATGGTTATGAGCATGTAAAAGAAACAAAGAGAATACAAGTAGAAGGTAATGAATTTGTTCTTAAATGGAAATTAGGAGATGTTGAGTTGGAGAGCGTTGTAGACGTAACTGACAAAGAAGTTTTCATGGCACAAACTTATGATAATCCAGTATCTAGTTATAGAACTGCGATTATATTAAGAGCTAAGGCAAAAGAAGCAGAATTCAAAGCTACTTGGAAATTGGTGTAATAAAATTATAGAAAATAAATTATAGAAAATTATAAAATAAATTAAATGAGAATGGAGAATTATTATGAGTGATATAAACAAAGAATTTTATTTTATTAATGACGAGATTGAGTTTATAACAGTAAACGAAAAAATTAAAAGAAAAATCGTAGCTCGTGGAGGAGATATGATGATAGTAGAAGTACACTTTCAAGAAGGCGCTATAGGCGATTTACATGAACATTTTCATGAGCAAGTTTCTTACTGCATAAAAGGGAAGTTAGAGTTTGACGTAAATGGGGATAAAGCTATAATAGGACCAGGGGACTCAATCTTTATGCCTAAGCATTCTTTACACGGTTGTAAAGTTTTAGAACCAACTGTTTTATTAGACATCTTTACTCCTCAAAGAGAAGACTTTTTATAAAAATAATTAATTTAAAAAATAACTAATGAACTAAAATAATAATTAACTAAAAAAATAACAAAAAAAAACTAATTTTATCTTTTAATATTTGACATAATATGGTATAATATTGCATGTATATAATATGTGGTATTATACTATATTATATTTACGGCAAAAATAATAAAAAAATTAAGAAAAACTAAAATTAAAATGAAAATTAGAAAGAGTAGGTGTATATTTATGAAAACTAAATTAAATCGTACAGTAGATAGGGCTGTTACTATGCTTGAAATTTTATCGAATAATTCAGAGGGGCTAACTCTTAATGAAATATGCGATATAATGGAAATACCCAAATCTAGTTGCTTTGACATACTTCATACTCTAGTTAATTTAAATATGGTTGAAGGTATAGGTCGAGACGGTAAGACATATCGTATTGGCGTTAAATCTTTTGTTATAGGAAATCATTATATGGAAAATAAACAACTTGTGGATATTGCTAGAGCTAAGATAGAGAGAATAGGGGATAAATACGCAAAATCTGTATTCTTAGCTGAAGATAATCTCGGACATGTTGTATATATATATAAGTATCAACCAAAAATCTCAACTGTTGTAGCATCTTGTAAAATAGGTACTAAAAATGATTATTATAATACGGCTTTAGGTAAATGTATGCTAGCGTTTAGAGAAGATCATATGAGTCAAGTGGATAATTTTTACGAGAAAGGATTAATAAAAGATAAAGATAGGTTTTTACAACAAATTATAGATATTAGAAGAAATAGATTTGTGTATAGCGACCAAGAGCATCAAAAACAACTCTTTTGTATAGCAGTGCCGATATTTGACCATAAGAGCGATGTCTCTTACGCTTTAAGCTTATCTGGATTATATAATAGTAATTCAGAATGTGAACGTGAGAGAGACGACTTAAAAGATATTGCTAGAGAGATATCTCAAGAGATAGGGTATATAGGGACTTACTGATATAGCTTAATAATAATAATAAAATAAAGCTACTTAATATTTAAATAAAATATTGAGTAGCTTTTAAAGTAGCTTATAAATCTTTGTTTAAGTATATGTTTTTTGATATGATGTAAGAGAAACTAAATATTATAATGCTTAATCCCGACATGATTAATCTGTATGCAAGTTCAGGGTCTGTAAAATTATTAACTAAAAATTTGTTAAATATTAAAGACGGAATTAATATATATGCTAGAGTAGCTATGATAGATGTAGTATAAATTGTTTGCCCATTATCTATACCAAATGTTAATATTAGAGGGTGGTATATGGCTGGAGGTATTATAAATAACGAGAATGAAGCAAAAATAATATAGCCGAACCTCTCTAAATTAATGTTATTAAAGTTACTAGAAAATATTAAATATTCAAGCGAATATAGAATAAGACCGAGTAATAAGCTAGCTATCATAATGCCTACAAAAACTATATACCTAGCTTTTATTACATCTGTTTTTGATATCGGAGTAGTAAGCTCGAACTTCTCCCATTTTGACGTGCTGTTATTTTGTAGTAAAGTATAGGATAAGCTGATAGAACTTGTCGTAAATACAAAGACTATTAAATTAATATCTATCTTGTAGTCAAAAAATAACACGTTACCCAAAACAATAACCAGTATTGCTACTAAAAACACGCACATACATATATCGATTCCTGATTTAATAGTATAATAGTTGTTTCTTATTAGACCTTTCATAGTTATTCACATTCCTTTCTAGTCCAGTTTAGTTTATTTTATTTTATTTTATAAATCTTTATTTAAGTATATATTTTTTGATATCATATACGAAAAACTAAATATCACAACGCTTAATCCAGACATGATTAATCTATATGCAAGGTCTGAATCTGTAAAATTATCAACTAAAAACTGATTAAACTCATTAAATAATAAAGATGGTGCTATAAAATAAGCTAAAGAAAGCATTACACTTAACATAAATATTATTTGACATTTATCTACACCAAATATTAATGTTAAAGGGTGAGATATAGCAGGTATCAACGTTAAAAACGAAAATGCAAGTGCCAGTTCAAATTCGTATTTATCTAAATTTAACATAAAGTTAAAGTTTTTTAAAACTATAGACTCTGTCATAAATATGAATAGCATTCCGCCTATACCTACTAAAACTGACAAAGCAAAAACTATGTACCTAGATTTTATTACATCTCCCTTTGATATCGGAGTAGTAAGCTCGAATTTATCCCATTTTGATGTGCTATTATTTTGTAATAAAGCATGAGATAAACTTGAAAATCCACCCATAAATGCAAGTGATATCATAGAAGCATTGTCCATAGTATCTGAAAAAGCTATATTACCAACTATTATAGTTAATATTGAAAAAATAAATATACCTATAGAAGCGTAAAGCGTTGACTCGATTGTGTAGTAATTGTTTCTTATTAAACCTCTCATAACTATTCACCTTCCTTTGTTGTTTGTTTTGTGACGATTGGTAAGATTTCATCAAGAGTAGCGTTGTCTATAATAAAGCTTGGATACTCCTTGCTGAATAAAGCCTTGTCGCTTACTAGAACCTCTGTCTGTAAGCCTCTTTTTCTTGCCGATATATACTCGCTAGACTTAAGCTGTTGGAACTGAGCCTCTTTTAGTCTAGCAATACCATAATTATATATAATATTGTCTTTCGTATCACTGAAAATAATTTTTCCATTGTCGATAAAAGTTATATAATCAGCTACTTTTTCTAAGTCGCTTGTAATATGAGAAGACATGAGGATAGAATTTTCTTCGTTTTCTATAAACTCTAAAAATATATCTAGTATTTCTTCTCTTTTTACAGGGTCAAGACCAGCAGTAGCCTCATCTAATATTAAGAGTTTAGCTCCATGCGATATAGCTACTGCGATAGACAACTGCATTGTCATACCACGTGAGAAAGTCTTGAGCTTTTTATCTACAGGTAAATCAAAACGCTTAATATAAGAGTTAAATAGGTTTACGTCAAAATCTTTATACAAATCAACGAGTACTTTTTCCAGTTTTTTTATTTTAATCTCACCAGAATAAGCTAGAGTGTCGAATACGACACCTATTTGGTTTTTAAGATGCTTATTGTCATTTGAGAGTAGCTCGCCATAAAAAATAATATCCCCACTGTCTTTTTTTATAATATCAAATATCGAATTAATAATAGTGCTTTTCCCTACTCCATTCTTACCAACAAGCCCTACGATATTGCCCTTAGGTACTACTAAGCTCACGTTATCAAGCTTAAAGCTTGAGTTTTTGTAACCCTTTGATAAATTTCTTACTTCTAGTGCATTCATATTCAAATCCCCCTATTAAATTTAAAATTCTTATTTATTTATTTATTTGTTATTTTATTATTTATACTTCTTCGTAAAATAGCCTTGTAAGCTCGATTAACTTTTCAAGGGTTATGCCGTTAGTTTTTGCTATATCTATCGCCTCTACAAGATGTTCTTCTATTAGCTTTTGCTGTTCTTCTTGGATAAAGTCCTTGTTCTGCGCCGATATAAAACTTCCTTTTCCTACAGTAGTTTCTATAAAGCCATCTCTTTGTAGTTCTTCATAAGCCTTTTGGACTGTTATTACGCTTACGTGAATTGTCTTTGCTAGGTTACGCATAGATGGTATACTATCGCCCGTTTTGAGCTCCCCAGACATTACCATCGCTTTAATCTGTGAAGTTATTTGCTCGTATATAGGCTTACTCGTGTTGCTACTAATAATAATCTCTATTATAGCCTCCTCCCTTCTGTGAATAATATTTGAACCAAGTACTATTCAATCAATTTAAACTATAGTGTACTTGTTGGATAAGTACATTATATACAAGCAGGTATAATTTGTCAAGTATAAATTTTTTAAAAAATTATATATATTTTATTTAACCACAAAAAAACACCTCTAAAGAGCTGTAGTAGCTCACTAGAGGCATTAACTTTATTTTTAGTTATATTTTTCATTAAAACTGCTGGCTTTTCATACTATCTAAAAATCTCCTGCTTTTGAGAGTACTAGGAGGCGTTTGTAGATTATAATCTAATAACATCTTACTTAAAGCGTCTAAATCATTCAGAATAATATCCGATACTCCAAAGCTAAATAATTGCTGTATGTCGGATTTAAAAATATATTCTAGAGCTTTTACTATATTTTTGTTTACGCAAATTAAATTATTATTATAAATATTATTTTTACATCTATTACACACGTAACCATTTACGTTAAAATATATTTTTTTAAAATTATTATCACCATTATTATTAAAATTATTATCTAAACCACATTCACTACACATAAAAATTTCAGGCTTATAACCGTTTAACTCTAAAAATTTTAATTCATATATTTTAGAAATTAATATACTAAAGTTGTCATCATCTACTTTGCTATTATTTAACTTGTTTAAGCAGTTAATTAATAAAAATAATATACTATTAACTTCAAGAGCATCTTGTACGTTTCTTTCAGTCAACTCTATTATATAGCTGGCTACAGCGATTTTATATAAATCTTTAGATATATCATAAAATTTTCTTATTATGTCTACTTGATTTATAAATAAGTTTTTGGTGTTGTTAAAATTAGAACTGGAATGTGTATTTGAAGAATTTATGATAAAATCACCATATGTAAAAAGAGTTGAACCAGCTAAAAGCTTGCTCTGGGCAGAGCGTGAGTTTTTAGCCCATACATTGAGTTTACCATAATCCTTAGAAAGTATTATTAAAGATTTATCTTTGTCATTAATAATATTTTCTTTTATTACAACCCCTCTTGCTTTAATGTACGCATATTTATTTATACTCCTGATTAAACTAATTTAATTAAAAATTATTATAAATATTTTGAAATTCTTTATATATTAAAAAATCTTCTATATTACCTGAAATTTGGAATAAATTCCATAAGACAAATTCAGGATTTTCAGTATTTAACTCGTGTAAATTATAAAAATAATCTAAATTTTTTTGGTTTAAAACTTCATTCATAAAATCACTCCTATAATATAGAAGTATAAATAAATTGTTTGTTCAACTCTATATATATTTTTAGGAATTATTATATAATATATACTATAAAAAATTTAGATTATTTTACATATTTTATAATACTGGTTATTTACTATTTTTATGATTGGTTATATTTGTTTTTGGTCATAGCCGAAGTTTTTAAGTAAGAAGTCACTATCACGCCAATCTTTTTTAACTTTTATCCAAATCTGTAGATTTACGGGAGTACCGAGTAGATTTTCTATTTCGAACCTTGAGTTTGTTCCGATTTTTTTAAGCATACTACCTTTTTTGCCGATTATCATTCCCTTATGCGACTCTCTTTCACAATAAAGAGTAGCTTGTATATCCATTAAGTTTTTATCTTTCCTTGACTTCATAGACGTCACTTCAACAGCGATACCATGTGGAATTTCTTCTTGTAATAAGCGTAGAGATTTTTCCCTTATAATCTCACCTACTATTTGACG
>JAWXUY010000100.1:0-6856 GCA_044425885.1 bacterium
TTTATATTCTTGTTATTAAATAACACTTCGTTTATCTCTCTTGTTATCGGCATATCTATTCCATTTTTTTCTGCTAGCTGTTTTGCTGCTTTCGCCGTATTAACTCCCTCTACCACCATTTTTATTTCTTCGAGCGTCTCGTCAAGAGATTTACCTTGCCCTATTAAAAAGCCTGCTTGTCTATTCCTACTATGCTCACTCGTACAAGTAACTATTAAGTCCCCTACTCCTGTAAGTCCAGCAAAAGTTTCTTTGTTAGCTCCCATTGATATGCCTAATCTTGTTATCTCGGCAATCCCTCTTGTCATTATAGCTGCCTTTATATTATCCCCAAATCCACAACCGTCAGAAGCACCTGTAGCCAAAGCTATTAAATTCTTAAAAGCCCCTGCTATCTCTATGCCTATCACATCTGTGTTAGTATAAATCCTAAAAGACTCATTCATAAAAGCTTCTTGTATAGTATGCGCAATTTTTATATCTTCGCAACCTGCAACGCAAGTTGTTGGCAGTCCTTTCCCTACTTCTTCGGCGTGGCTAGGTCCAGACAAAACAGCTATATTACATTCAGGTATTTCAGATTTTATAACCTCTGTAAGTGTTAAAAGTGTATCCGCTTCTATTCCTTTAGCAACGTTCACAATAATCTTATTGCTATTATTTAAAATTCCACTAAATCTTTTAGCATTTTCCCTCACTACCACTGATGGTACTGCAAAAACTACCAGCTCTACATCTTTTAAATCGTCTTCTCTATTAGTAATTTTTATTTTTTTATCCAAAATAACTTCTGGCAAAAATTTCTTATTCTCTAGTTCTTGTTGCATATATATTACATCTTCTTCGTTATAGCCCCATAGAGTAACCTCATGTCCGTTCTTATTTAAAACGCAAGCTAGAGCTGTTCCCCAGCTACCAGCCCCTATAATCCCAGTCTTCATAAAATCACCCTCCATTTATATCTAAAATTATATTAATTATTTTGATTTTTATGTTTCTTAAAAAATGTACGTTCTTCACCTTTTATAAGACGTTCTATATTACCTCTATGCAAATAATACAATAAACCAGCATTGATAAGCAAAATCACAACTATTTCTAAATAAAAACCGTTAATAGCTAATAATATCGGAAATAATAATGCCATAGAAAGAGATGCCAGTGAGATATAATTTTTAATTAGTAATATAATAAACCCACAAATAAAAGTAAGAAGTGCTATTTTATAGTCAACACATAAGAATATTCCTAAAGTAGTTGCTACTCCTTTTCCACCTTTAAATTTTAAGAAAAAGGGAAAATCATGACCTAGTATAGTACCAAAACCAGCATAAGTAGCAGGTATTAGACTATAACTATTATTTTGCTCTGGCGTGTAAAACAAATTATAACATATATAAAAAGCAAGTACTCCTTTTAGAACATCAAATATAAAAACAAATAGCCCTGCTTTTTTGCCTAAAGTTCTCGTTACGTTTGT
The DNA here is from genome assembly GCA_044425885.1 of bacterium. Classification (GTDB taxonomy): domain Bacteria; phylum Bacillota; class Clostridia; order Lachnospirales; family CAG-274; genus Tyzzerella. The sequence goes on from JAWXUY010000100.1 coordinate 1,481, forward strand.
TGTTCCAGCATTCCCACTACCATAATCCCTAATATCTATTTTGTATATTAACTTTCCTACCAAAAATGCCGATTGTAAGCAACCTATAAAATAACCTATTAAAAGGCTAACTAATCTATCATCTATACCAAATATCATATTAAATAATCACCTTTATTAAATTAAATTAAATTAATTAAATTATCTTATTATTTTTTTAAAAATTATTTTTCTTTGTTTCTAGCTATAAAATGTATAGGCGTTCCGTTAAAACCGAAAGCATCTCTTAGTTGATTTTCTATATAACGTCTGTAAGAAAAATGGAGGAGATGGGTATCATTTACAAATAATATAAAAGTCGGAGGCTTCACTGATACTTGCGTCATATAATAAATTTTCAAAGCACGCCCCTTGTCTGTTGGAGGTTGGTTTAATGCCATAGCCTCTATTAATACATCATTTAACATACCCGTTGAAATTCTTCTTGTACTGTTTTGACTACAAAAATTAATCATCTCAAATAATTTGTGTACACGTTGTCCAGTTTGCGCTGATATAAACATCTTTGGTGCATATGACATATATTTAAATTCTTGTTCTATCTCTTTGGTAAAATTATTCATTGTTTTATTATCTTTTTCTATTAAGTCCCATTTATTAACCACTATAATAGTAGGCTTACCTGCCTCATGCGCAATTCCTGCCACTTTAGTATCTTGATCAGTGATACCCTCTGTAGCATCTATCATAAGTACACAAACGTCAGCTCGTTCAACAGCCGATACTGCTCTTATTATACTATATTTCTCTATATTTTCTTTTATTTTACTCTTTTTACGCATACCAGCAGTGTCTATTAAAACGTATTTTTGTCCATCTTTTTCATAAGGAGTGTCTATGGCATCTCTCGTTGTTCCTGCTATATCACTCACTATAACTCTATTTTCTCCTAGTATTTTATTAATAAGTGATGACTTCCCTACATTAGGTTTACCTATTATTGCTATTTTTATAACATCTTCTTCTTCACTAAAATCTGCATCTTGTGGGAAGTTTGCTATAACTTCGTCTAATAAATCTCCTAGTCCTGTCACCTGTCCAGCTGAAACTGCAAAAGGGTCGCCTACCCCTAGTTGATAAAATTCGTATATATCCATGCCATATTTTCTTAGGTCATCTACTTTATTAACAACTAGCAAAATAGGTTTTTTAGATTTTCTTAGTATATTAGCTACTTGCATATCTGTGTCAGTTACCCCAGATTTGACATCTACTACAAAAAGTATAACATCTGCTGTTTCTATCGCTATTTCAGCTTGTGCGTACATTTGCTTTAATATAATATCTTCGCTATCTGGTTCAAGTCCGCCTGTGTCTATAAGCGTAAAATTTTTACCTATCCATTCAGCTTCTGCGTAAATTCTATCACGTGTGACTCCTGGAGTATCCTCTACTATAGATATTCTCTCCTCTGCAATACGATTAAATAAAGTAGATTTACCTACATTAGGTCTCCCTACTATTGCTACTATTGGTTTTGGCATAACAATTATTCCTCCAAATTTAAATTTAATTATTTTTTATTTTATTTTATTTTATTTTATTCTAAAAATTGTCTAACAAAAGCGTCACCGCCCTCACTAGATAAGCAAATTTCTATATTTAATTCTTTCTCAACGTCTTTAATATCTAAATCATCTAAAAAAACAGTGTCATTAGTACGTATACAATTTTTAGGTATATATAAAATATCCCCTAAATTTTTATCTCTTAGTTGTGCTATTATATCACCGCCTGTAAGAAGCCCTGAAACAGTAATAGATTTTCCATAAAAATTATTTATAATAGCATATACGTTTATATTTATATTGCTAAATTTATTATTTATCTTAGCACATATTTCTTTTATAACTGGATAAGCTAGAGTGCCTGTTATTATACTAATATCTTTTTTAGTATTCTTCTTAACCATTTCTTCTTCTGAGATATTATCTAAGTATTCAAAGCATTCTTGTTTTAAAAGGGGTATCATTCCTACTCCGTTATCTAGTTGCGGATAGTCTTCATAACACTCTGCTTTTGGAAAATCCTGTTTTGATTGCAGGTAAAACTCGTCTGACAAAAATACAAATCTAGTGCCATATTTTTTTAACAATCTTTCTTGCCACTCTGTAACTTGTTTGATAGTTTTGCTTAAATCTTCTGGCATTAGATGCTCTAGAGGATACAAATTTTCTCTGTGTTTTGTAAGCCCTATTGGCACTACTGCCATACTACACCCCAGTTTAACGTATTTGCTCAAATCTTCTATACTTTTAGATAATACTTCACCGTCATTAATATTTTTACATAGTACAATTTGAAAGTTCATTTTAATCCCTGCTTCTGCTAGTTTAGCAATTTGCTCCATTAACCTCATAGATTTTGGATTTTTCAACATAAACTTCCTTACTTCCATATCTGTTGCGTGAACCGATATATTAATAGGCGATAAGTGATAAAATATAATCCTGTCTAAATCCTCATCACTCATATTCGTAAGTGTAATATAATTTCCCTGTAAAAAAGATAATCTTGAGTCATCGTCCTTAAAATATATCGTCTTACGCATACCTTTAGGGTTTTGGTCTATAAAACAAAAAATACATCTATTAGTACAACTCTTTGCTTTGTCCATTAATCCGCTCTCAAACACTATGCCCAAGTCTTCGTATTCGTCCTTATCTATCTCTAATAACCATTCTTCTCCGTTAGGCTTCTCTATCAATAAGTCTATATACTCGTCTTGAATTAAATACCTATAGTCAAGCACGTCTTTAACAAAGCTATCGTTAATACTTATTAAAATATCTCCAGCGTTAACCCCCATCTCCTCCGCTATACTATTATCCTCTACTTTTATAATAATATTTTTCTTATTATTTCCGTTATTTAAATTCGGCTCGTTCATTTCCTAAATGCCTTCCTAAATTATCATCATCTAAACCAACCCTATAATACCTGCAAGACTCCCTCTCTCATTACCCATTACTCTATGTGAAAAAAATATATCGCTATTACACATTGTACATATATTAGAAAGTTCTATATTCTCCTCCAAAATCCCAACATTAATAAGTGAAGTCTTTATTATATTCTGCAAGTCTATCTTAAACTTATTCTCTATAACTTTATTATTCTTGTCTATGTCTTTATATATATATTCTTTTGAAAATGCCAGTCTATTCTCAAATTGTTCCGCTACTTCTCCCCCTACCTGAAAGCAACATCTCCCTATTGATGGTGATACTCCTACCAAAATGTCCCCCATCTCGCTACCAAAGTTATCTCTCATAGCTAGCGCTGTTTTAGCCGATATCTCTAAAAGTGTCCCTTTCCAACCGCTATGTGCTATACCTACTACTCTCTTAACTGGGTCTAGCAGAAATACTGCCACGCAGTCAGCATAAAATGTAATAAGTGGTAAGTCTATCTCATTAGTTATAAGGGCGTCTATCCCCTCTATATCACTAGCTCTTATAAGTCCTTTACCTGCGTCCTCTCTCTTAACTACGTATATTTTATCCTCATGAGTTTGTGAAGAAAATACGCTATTCCTATAGTCAACACCTATCTCCTCACAAATAATCTCATAATTCTTTAGCACGTTTTCTCTTGAGTCGTTTCTAAAGCTCAAGTTCATACTCTCGTAAACTCCTTTTGAAACTCCCCCAAATTTAGTAGAAAAGCAATGCTTAGTAAAATCAGAATAAGCTTTAAAGTTCTCAAAAGTGTAGTATTTTAAATTATCTTTAATATTAAGCTCCATATTTTACACATCCCTATTTTTTTTATTTTATACTTCCTTAAACCATCTCTAACTAAAATTAATAAAATGCATTCGGTATATAATTAATCTCTTTATCTATTATCTCTATTACGTCAAAAGAATATCCAATCTCTTTTATATCTATTTCTTCTCCTAGCTCTTGTATATAATAGAGCGACGTCTTTTTAATTTTAGTTTGCTTAGATTTTGTTACCGCTTCTCTTGGATAGCCGTAGTTAGTATTTTTTCTATATTTAACCTCTATAAAATGGATATAGTCATCTTTTTGCGCTATAATATCTATCTCTCCACATTGTCTAGCATAATTAGATATTTTAATATTATATCCATTTTTTATCAAAAAGTCTATAGCTATTTTTTCTTGAATATGCCCTAATTTTCTATTTTGATTTTTCTTCTTGTTGTGTTGTTCACCATCTCTATTTTCCATTACGTTGATAATTTAAATTTTTGTCAAGCTCTCCAACAAATAAAAGTACTTGTGCTACTGCCTCATACAAATATGGTGGAATATTTAATCCCAATTCTATCTTCTCTAATTCCTCAACTAGTGCTTTATCTTCGTAAACCACTATGTTATGTTCCTCAGCCTGTGACAAAATCTTCTCTGCCATAAATCCAGTCCCTTTTGCCACAATTTTAGGTGAGTCCATAGAGCTATTATATTTTAAAGCAACAACTTTCTTATCTCTATTTATTTTAACTTCTTTCTTTACATCTTTCTTAGAATTCTTAGAATTTGCCATAAAATTTACTTTCTTTTTTTTATTTTTTTTATATTTATTACTTATTATATAACAATTTAAATTATATAGCAATAAATAAATCATTATTTTTTTAAAAATATATATCTATTATATTTTTAAACAGCAGGTACTACATAAAAATTTACTTAAAATTTTAATTATTAAAAATTAATATGGATTTATTCTCCGTATACATTTTAATTTTAAAACATAGATTTGTTTATACAAAAAAATAAAAGAGGTATTATCATATATAATAATACCTCTTTTAAAAATTTGAAAAAGCCTATTTTTTATTCATTACTCTTTCAGTTGCAAATCTATAGGCTTCTAAATCACCTCTTGACCATGTTACAACAAGTTTAAGTGAATGTATTTTCCAATTATTATCCTCACATTTCAATTTATAAGCGTAGTATCCGCCAACTGTGTGAAATAAATCTCTATTTTCTACATTAATAAAATGTTCTGCTTGCATATACGCAACAGCATCAGCTTCATCACAAGCTTCATTAATATTAATAACAAAATTTGTAAGTTGATGTTGAGTTGCGTCAAATCCAGGTATTAATCCTTTAACTTGTTCCAAAAGCTGGTCACTGGTAATAGTAGCTACAGGACCGTTTAAAAACGATGAAAAATCTATATCTATTTGATCAGCCAGTATAGATTTATATAATTGCCAGTCCCTTAAATCAGCAGCTGTTGCATACTTTAAGATAGTTGTTTGTATATTATCTTTTACCTCTAATCTATTTGTAATTTTTTGTTCATTCATTTTACGTTCCTCCGAAATAATTTCTTAGACATTGAATAACTACC
>JAWXUY010000101.1:0-6746 GCA_044425885.1 bacterium
AAATTATATTTAAAATTATATTTAATTTAATTAAATCTATTATATAACAAAAAGATAACATAGTCAACTTATAGAATGTTTAATTTTTTATAAATTTTACACAAAAAAATTATTAACTTTTTATATTTTTTATAAATTTATAAGTAATGTTGTACATATTTAGGAGTAACAATAGAGAAAAACAAGCTATTTTTTAGTAGTTGATAGCTTGTTTTTTGTAATATATATATTAAATTCTTTCTATAATTTCAGCTTTTGGTAACCTTGACTTAGGTAAATCTTTATTAAAATCTTCTTCACTATGGTAACCAACGGCAACAACAAAAGATGAAGTAAATCCTTTTTCACGTAACCCAAACTCTAAATCAAGAGCTTTCAAATCGACGCCTTCCATTGTAAGAGAGTCTAGACCAAGACTAGCAGTACCAAGTAAGAAATTTCCTAAATTTAAGTAAACTTGCTTGTCTGCCCAATGTTGGAAATCTTTATAATCTAACTTGTGCATATGAGAGAAAGTGTTTCTTCCCCAATGATTTTGGTCTTTAAATTCTTTACTTGGAAAACGACCATCTTTTTCTTCTTTATCTAAAATATGGAGTAAATACTCTTGAGTCAAATCGACTTTAGATGAGAATATCACAACAGCGCTAGCATTTAACACTTTTTCAGCATTAAAAGAGAAGAAGCCTTGACAAGCTTTATCTACAATTCTTTTTTTTGCATCATCAGTAGTGGCTATAACAAAATGCCAAGGCTGTATGTTTGTAGAAGAAGGCGATAATTGAAGTAAATCCTCTATTTGCGATAACTGCTCCTCAGTTAATTTTTTAGAAGAGTCGAAAGCTTTTGCAGAGTAACGAGTTTTTAATACATTTAAGATATCCATAATTAATAATAATCCTCCGATTTTATTTTATTTTATTTTATTTTATTTTAATATATATATTATCTAACGTTTTAATAATATTATACTATAATTATAATTTATTATTATTATATAAAACTTTTTTATGTAATTCAATATAAAATTTTACTTTTATGGATAAATTTGTAAATTTTTTTGTTTAGATGTTTAGAAATTGTTGCCAAAGAGTGTAGTATAAATTATTAAATAGTATATCATTAATAAAAATATACACTGGTATCACATTTGAATATAAAATTATATCTTATGCCTTTAATTATTGGCTTTTTTTAATATAAAAAAACTTCAGACAACTTTCACCTGAAGTTTTTTTTTTGTTGCTTTTTGTTAAATTTTAAATTCCGAAACCAATGAACTTAATAAATCGGCTTGATTTGATAATTCTTCGGCAGAGGCTGCACTTTCTTCTGAAGTTGCAGTATTGGACTGAGCTATGTTTGAAATTTGAGTAAGCTCGTCCATTATTTCTACTACAGAGTTAGCTTGTGAACCTACAGAGTTAGAAATATCTGTTATTAGGTCTGAAACATCTGCGATAGACTTAACTATCTCATTTAATATTCCGTTGGTAGTATCTGCTATTTTTACACCATCTTTAATTTTCATGTTGGAAGCTTCTATGTACTCTGTAGACTGATGAGCGGCTTGCTGACTTCTATTCGCAAGACTTCTTACTTCTTCCGCTACTACTGCGAATCCTTTTCCTTGTTCGCCAGCTCTAGCAGCTTCTACAGCGGCGTTAAGGGCTAATATATTCGTTTGGAATGCTATATCTTCTATTACTCCTAATACATTTGATATGCTATTAGAAGACTCATTAATTTGCTTCATAGCTATTACCATTGTATCCATTTCTTTACCTCCAGTTAATGCTATCTGTTTTGAGGTTACAGAGAGATTATCGGCATTTGTTGCATTTTCAGCACTTAAACTAGCTTGAGAATTTATTTTTTCTACAGCATTTGAGAGAGCTTCGATAGACGTAACTTGTAATTGTGCCCCAACTGATAATTCATTACTAGTGTTTGAGACTTGAATTGCCCCATCATGTACTTGATTTGTAGCATCTTGTATTTTCTCAAAAACTGTTGTTAAATTTTCACCGATATGATTTATAGAATTTCTAATATTTATAAACTCCCCTAAATAAGGACGGCTTATTTTTACAGTTAAGTCTTTGTTTGCTAAACCTTCAAGCGCTTTCGTAATTTCTTTTATATAAGAAGATAACTCATTTACAGTATTATTAAGCTTAATTTTTATATCATTAAAAGAACCTTCATAATCTCCTTGAACTGTAAGCTGTAGATTACCTTGAGAAATTTCAGAGATTACTTTTGAAGTTTCTTCTATAGGGACTGAGACAGCTTCCATTAAATAATTTAGTTTTTCTAATAAAATCTTCCAATCTCCATGATATTCCTCTGAATTTGTTCTCGCATGAAGCTCACCTTTAGACGCATTTTCAGCAAGATACGATATTTCATTACTAACATCTTGTAGATTTTGACCGAGTGAGTTTATTACATTAGTTATATTAATTTGCTCACCAGGTAACTCTTTTAGCTTATCTGTAAAATCACCTTTTGAAAACCTATCTAAACAATAAGACATTTGCTGAATTATATCTATAGTATTAAAAGTCATTTTATTTACTCCTACAGCAACTTCTTGATAAGCGCCTTTAAACTCTTGTTCATTTAGCTTAGAGTCCATTATACCTTTATACTGCTCATTTGACATTTTGTTAAGATCGTTTATTAATTTCTGGATTATAGCTTGTACTTCCATAAATGAGTCTTGTAACTGATCAAGCTCATTTTTGTTGCTAGTAGAGTTAGAAGATGCCATATTAAAATCTAAATCTCCAGATACTAATTTTTCTGCGGCATTTTGTATAGACTTTATAGGATTTGATATTAATTTTACTGCTATTATATAATTTACCAGTCCTGAAAGTGCAAGCGCTATAGCTACTATTATAATAGTAACATGTATAAGATTATATAAATCCGCCATTATAATAGACTCTGGTATAGCATATACTATATACCAGCCTGTTTCTTCTATAGGAGCTGTGTTTAAATATCTATCAATATTGTCATAATCAGTTACTAAAATAGAAGGTTCGAGATTATTTGAACTGATTGCAGAATGGAGTGAATTATATGATGGATAGCTTGATATGTTAGACATAACGCCATCTACTGGCTGAAAGCTACCTATTGTATGAGCAATAATATCCCCTGATGAATTAAGCAACGTAGCATAAGAATTGTCTTTAGTTACTATAGTAGTTAAAACATCTATTAGCTCATCTATTTGTATATCAGCCCCCAAAACAACTTTAACACCGTCTATAATCCCTATATACTTAGAAATAGTTATGACTGTGCTACCAGTACTAACATCCACGTAAGGGTCAGATATGACTGGAATATATGGATTACTAATAGTATCTTGATACCAACCTCTGGTAGTTACATCATATGTACTCGGAAGAATATACCCGCTTGAAAAATTCCCTATAGAATTTTCATTGATTGTATATAAGTCTACGTAGTGTGACTTACCATTTATTTCCTCTTTTAGTATAGGCATTATTACAGTTGATTCTGTTGTATTTATAGCTGAGATAGACTTAGCAATAGTGTCGATTATTACTTTTTGCTCTTTTAGCCAACCATTTATAAACTCACTCTCTTTTGCTGTTTCTTGCTCAAAACCGTTCAGAGTTTCGTATACAACTGTTTTCTTAATCAAGGCAAAATTAACGCTCACTGTTAGAATAATACTAATAAAGCAAGTTAATACAGTTGCACAAATTAGTTGTGCTTTTATACTTTTAAACATATAAAAATTTCATCTCCTTTTTTTTATAAAATTATAATTTTTTAGTATTAGCGTATTACTTATAATACTTATAATAACTTAAATTATGAAATAGTAGTTGTGGGCAAACCCTTATAATTTGTTATTATAACATATACTATTAAAAAAACAAGGACAAATTTATAAATTTTTTTAAATTTAAAATTATAAGTGAAATTAATACTTTAATAAAAATGCCATATATACATATTTAATAACTATTTAAGTTGTTTTTATTGACACTTATATATTTAAAATATATAATTAATTTGATATCAAAAATAATAAAAAAAGGAAATTTTAAAAATTATGGAAAAAAATAATAAAATAACTATAGGCTTTATAGGCTGTGGTAATATGGCAGTTGCTATGATAGGGGGTATAGTAAGAAATAATAGAAAAGACTATGACATAATAGCATCTAATCGCTCACTAGAAAAACTTTTAAGAGCTAAGGAGGAGTATGGTATACATATTACCCAAGATAATAAAGAAGTTGTAGAAAAGTCAGACGTTGTAATACTAGCAGTTAAACCTAAGCTTTATAAAGAAGTTGCTGAAGAAATTAATAATTACTTAAAGCCAGAAACTATAGTAGTTTCTATTACTATAGGATATACTCTTAGTGATTTAAAAAAGTTTTTTAAGTATAGTAGCACATTAAAAATTATTAGAGCTATGCCGAATACTCCATGTATGGTGGGTGAGGGGATGACTGCACTTTGTAAAAGTTGGGAAGTAAAAGACGAGGAGCTTGATATAGTGATTGATATATTTAATAACTTTTCTAAAACTGCCCTTATAGACGAAGATTTATTTGAAAGCTTTGTAGCTATAAGCGGTTCGTCACCCGCCTACATATATATGTTTATAGAGGCTCTAGCAGATGGAGCAGTCCTTCATGGAATGCCAAGAGAATTGGCGTATCAATTTGCATCTCAAGCTGTGCTGGGTAGTGCTAAAATGGTTCTTGAAACAAATACGCATCCAGCTATATTAAAAGATAACGTCTGTTCTCCAGCAGGAAGTACTATCGAAGCTGTTAAAGTTTTAGAAAAAAATGCTTTTAGAAGCACTATTATACAAGCGATATCTGCTTGCGTTGAGAAAGCTAAGAAGATATAATAATTTATTTGGGTGGATAATATTCATAAATAATTTTAATTTTAATTTTAATTTTAATATAAATATTTAGTAGGTTTAGTTTTGTTTTGTTTGCTCGTCTAATATGCCCTCTACACCAAAAATATCATCTTTACTTAAAACCTTAATATCGTATCATCAATAAATATAGCATTTATATCAGTTTTCTTTTCATAGGTCTTATATAAAAACCTTTGTTATTACCAATCCGTAGTCATAGTAAATTTTACCCTTACATATTAGAGCTGTTATAATCACATTATTATTAGTGTTTTCTCCACAAAGTGGTTAGGGAATTCTATTACCTTGCTTGCACTGGCTGAATAATCGTATTCGTGTAGTAGACCTTTTATAATAATAGAATTGCTAGTAGTATATATTTAATACCACTCCTTTTCTTTTTGTAACTTTATCATATATTTTTAAATATATCAATTATTTTGTCATTTAAATCTAAATTTTATTAATACTTTTTATTTATTTTTCGCTCTATGCCACATTTTTAAAATATCTTCTTGAAATTTTTCTATTTTACATTTATAATATTCTTATCACAACAATTTATAATTTATAATTTTAAAATCAGATTGGAGTTATTCTATTTATGAAATACAAAAACCACAAAATTATTAGTCTTAAAAAATTATTACTCGTTTCTATTACTACTTCTCTATTAGCCTCTACGTCTTATTTAGGTAGTATAAATCTATACTCTCAAGTGTTCGCTAGTAATAGTGTTATCAAAATACAAATTAACAGCACTAATGCCTCTATTAATGGCACTTCTCAAGAGCTTGATGTATCTCCTTATTTATCTAACGGAAATACAATGATTCCTCTTAGGTTTATGGCTAACGCTCTCGGTGTGTCCGATGATGACATTTCTTATGATTACACTACCAAAGAAGTTAAAATAAAATATGATAACAAAGTCATCTCTTGTACAATCGGTAGTACTTCTTTATCTATCTTTAGTGAATTAGATAATTCATCTACTTCTTATACTATGCTAAACAATGCCTCTGCTGAGCTTATCGACAACAGAACATTTATACCTGTTAGAGCTATATGTGAAGCTTTTGGTCTTGACGTTGATTGGGATAACGACACCCAAACTGTTACTTTGACAAAAGATACTTCTTTATCTCAAGGTAATACTCAAGGTGATTTAACTCAAAACTCAAAGTATTCTTCTTTATTACAGTTTTCTCCTATTGAACAAGATGAGCAAGTAGCAGTTTTAAGTACTAACTATGGTGATATCAAAATAAGGTTGTTCCCTGAAATCGCTCCTAAAGCTGTCGAAAACTTTATAACTCTTGCTACCAGCAATTACTATAATGGTGTTACTTTCCATCGTGTTATACAAGATTTTATGATTCAAGGCGGTGACCCTACTGGCACTGGCAGTGGTGGACAAAGTATTTGGGGTACTCCTTTTGAAGATGAGTTCTCTTATGAGCTTTCTCACTTTAACGGAGCTTTAAGCATGGCTAATGCTGGCTCTAATACGAATAGTAGTCAATTCTTTATAGTCCAGAATTCTCAACTCACTCAAGATTATATACTAGATTTTCAAAATCTTATCCAAAATCAAGACTATTTATTAGATGCAGACTATAATATTACTGTTGGTGATATTTATCCAGTCGAGCTTTGTGAGGCTTATATCGAATTCGGTGGTACTCCGCATTTAGATGGCTCGCATACTGTATTTGGGCAAGTGTACGAAGGCATAGATATTGTAAATAATATAGCACAAGTCCAAGTGAATGCTATCAATAACAAGCCTATAGAGCCAGTAGTG
>JAWXUY010000102.1:0-6628 GCA_044425885.1 bacterium
TATAATAAGTGAATTCTTAAATACTCAATATTTAAGAATTGCTATAAGCTCTATAATTAAAGAATTATGTGATATATGCAAAATAGATAGAGCCACTGCGGTAATACAAAATGACAAAGTAAACAATTATGTCCCTATATATACTTACACGCCTTTTGATAAATCTAACAACCAAATGGTCGATATGACAGATAAGTATGGTATAGATTTACAAAAAAATATAACTTTGTATAATCAAGACTTAAAAAAAGGTATCGCTCAAAAAAAAGAAGAATTTATTAAACTCTTTACAAATGATTATTATTTATATGTGAATAACAACAGTGCCAATAATAATACAAAAATATCCGATGTTCTAAGTTATTTAAGTTATCTAAATTTCCCTAAAGACAATTCAAAAAATATTAAAGAGTTATACGTATTTTTTGTAAGTTATGAGCATTACTTCTCTTATTTTACTTTTGAACGCTATAGAGATGAAAGTGAATTCTTATCAAGTAGTGAGCTGAATCTAATGAAAGCTTTCGCCAACATAATTCACAACAGGATCTTAAATTTTGAAAAAGTCAAAAAATATAGAAACCAGATATTACTAAAAGATATTATTCTAAATAACGAAAAAATACCTATGGCTATAGTAGAAAAAGACTCTTTTAAAATAGTAGAGCATAATGAATTTTATAAAAAAATATTGCCTAATATTAAAACAGGTGTAACTTATCATTCTTTATTTGGGCATGACGAAAACTATTCTAAGTTATCGCTCACTAACCAAATAATAAATAATATAGAGTACAATGACCGTTACTGGATTAAAAAAACTACCCCTTTTCTAATGAGCAATGGTAAAGAAGCCTACATGATTTATGCCAAAGACAGTCTTGATTATATTAATCAATTAGATATACTAGATATTTTAACTAAGTCTTTATCTTACAAGGGGTTATCAAAGCATTATACAGACTTTATCCAAAATGATTTATTAGATTATGCTTTATGCACTCTTGATATAGACAAATTCAAATATGTAAATAACAATTTTGGTTTTAAAGCTGGTGATGAAATACTACAGCAAACCGCTCTCGTAATAAGAGAGTTTCTAGATAAAAATGAAGTATTTTGCAGAATAAACGAAGATAAGTTCGCTATAATGTTTTTATATGAGTCCGACGAGAAGCTTATAGAAAAAATAAATGCTCTTATGCAAGCTTTCTCCGAAATGCAACAAACTTATTTCTCAGACAAGAGGCTAAATTTTGTATTCGGTATAACTAAAGTAGACAAAGAAAAAGAAATAAATATTTTATTAGACCATGCAAATATAGCTCGTAAAAGTGTAAAAGGCTCTCACAAAAGTACTTACACTTTCTATGACAGCAATATAGAGAAAAAAGCTACTAAAGAGTTACTAATAGAAAAAAGAATGTCTTTAGCTATTCAAAATGATGAGTTCACTCCTTATTTACAGCCTAAGTTTGATTTAGAAACAAAGCAAATCTGTGGTGCTGAAGCTCTTGTAAGATGGATTACCCCAGAGTATACTATCTATCCAGACGAGTTTATTCCTCTCTTTGAACAAAATGGTTTTATAAGAACACTAGATTTTGTAATATACGAAAAGGTTATGAAGTATTTAAGAAAGTGTTTAGATAATAATCTAAAAGTCTATCCTATCTCTCTAAATGTCTCTAGAAACCACATTCAAGACCAAAACTTTACCAAAAAAATAACCGATTTAATAAACAAGTATAATATACCTCTTGAGCTTCTAGAATTAGAGGTTACAGAAAGCATCTTTGTTGAGGACAAAGAAAGATTAAAGCATTTTATAGACCAAATCAAAAAAGAAAATATAAAAGTCTCGATAGATGATTTTGGTACTGCTTATTCTTCTCTCCATGTATTAACCGACATAAACGTAGATGTATTAAAAATAGACAAAGGCTTTTTATATAATATAGACAACAATACTAAAAGCTCTAATACCAACTCTGCTACTATAAATAAAGATGTTGTTATAATAAAAAATATTATTAATATGGCTAAAGAATTAGATTTTCAAGTTATTTGTGAAGGTGTCGAAACCGAAGAACAAATCGAACTTTTAAAGAGTATTGGCTGTAGTTTAGGACAAGGTTATGTGTTCGCTAGACCTATGCCTATAGAAGATTATGAAAAAGAGTATATATTATAATATTTTAAAAATACCGTCTTATTATATATTTTATATTATAAGACGGTATTTTTTTAAATTTATATTGCTAACTAATAAATTATATGATATTCTACTAGTACAATTTATATCTCTTAATAAATAAATAAAATAAAATAAAATAAAATAAATCAAATAAGAAAGGCTTTTAATTTATATGTTTCAAAATAATAATATTCTTTTGACTATCGCCTATGATGGCACTGATTTCTTTGGTTGGCAAAAGCAATCTAGTTACAAAACAATACAAGGTGACCTAGAAAAAGCACTATGTATATTATTTAAAAAAGATGATATCTCTATAAGAGGTGCTAGCCGAACTGATGCTGGTGTACATGCCCTTGAACAGCTGGTTCTAATCAAAGAGCAAACTAAAATACCTATGGAAAAATTACCACGTGTTATAAATGCCATAATAGACAATAAAGAGCTTGTTGTTATAAAAGCTGAGTATGTCCCATCTGAATTCCACCCTCAGTACAACGTCTACAAAAAGACTTACGAGTATAAAATCTATAATTCTCAAATCCCAAACCCTTTGTATAGAAATTATAGCGAGTACCAAAAAGCTACACTTGATTTACAAAAGATGCGAGAGTCTTGTGAGTATTTTTTGGGTGAACATGATTTTAAAGCATTTTCCTCAAGCGGTGGTATGTCCAAAACGACAACAAGAACTATCTATGATTTAACCGTCCAAAAAGAGCAAGATTTTATTATTATAAATATCTCTGGAAATGGTTTTTTATATAACATGGTTCGTATAATCGCTGGTACTTTAATATATATCGGCTTGAACAAAATATCACCGAGTGATATACCTCATATTATTAGTAGTCAAGACCGTAGGAAGGCTGGTCCTACCTCTAGTGCTTGTGGTCTTACGCTAAAAAAAATATACACTAACTAAATAAATATATATATATTATATATATATAATAAGTTAGCATATATTTTTTATTTATTAAAATTATTAAATGGCGTTGTTACAAATATATCCTGAATTCTAACGTTTCTTGATATACTCTTACTAGCAAACACTGCCTGTTTCTTTGTCCTAAATATGCCATATATAGATGACCCACTACCGCTCATTAACGTACCTAAAGCACCATATTTTTTTAATAAATATTTTATTTTATGTAATATCGGGTATTGATTTAGCGTAACGCTTTCTAACACGTTACTCAAATTATCACATATTCCCTCTAAATTACTTTTATTTAAATAATACAAAAATTTTTCGGTATCTGGTCTACTAGATTTATCTAAACTATTTAAGTCTAGTCTCTCAAAAACAGACCTCGTAGACACGCTTATACTAGGTTTTACTATCACTATATAGCAATACGGAAATGGTTTTAATTGCGTTAATTCATCTCCTATTCCTCTAGCAAGAGCTGTACCCCTTTGTAAGCAAAATGGCACATCTGCTCCTAGTTGTTTACCTATTGATTCCAGTTCTTCGTTAGAGATAGGTAGTTTGAACATATTCCTTATGGCTATAAGAGTTGCTGCACAATCAGTGCTACCTCCAGCAAGTCCAGCCGAAACTGGAATATTTTTATACAAGTTTATTTTAATTCCCTCTTGTATATTATAAGTTTGCTTTAAATAATTAGCGGTCTTATATACCAAATTTTTTTCATCAGTAGGTAGCCAATCTATATTAGTTATAAGCTTTATTTCACCAGTGTTATTGGGTGTTATTTTTAATGTATCATAAGTATTAACTGTCTGCATTGTCATTTCTAAATTATGATATCCATTATCTAATTTGCCTATTACGTCCAGCGTAGGGTTTATTTTGGCTCTTGCATAGAGAACCATCTCTCTTGAATTGATTTTATTATTAATCATATAGTCACCTTACTTATTATTTTTTTATTTTTTTATTTTTATATTTTTATATTTTTATATTCTTTTAGTTATTTTACCACAAATTTATCAAAAAAAAAATAAAATATTATAAAAAAATATTTTATTTTTTTTTTTTTTACTCTTACCAATTGCAAATTAATAATCTATAATTAAAGTCTCTCCAACGTATATAAGATTAGGATTTTTAATATTATTTAATTCAACCAATTCAGACACCGTTATATTATATATTTTACTAATTCCCCAAAGTGTATCACCTTTTTTTATAGTATAAGTACTTCTTTCTTTTTTAATAAATACGTCTGTCTTAAATATATCTCCGTCGACGTATCCATCAATTCCTGTAATCTTGTTTGTATCTGAATATTGATACCCACTCCAAGAGCTCCATACATTATTTTCTGGTAAAACATATTCAGTTGGATTATCCATATTTTTATATTGCGCCACCCATAAGTAATATCTTGAAAAGTCATCTCCCCAATATTCTTGAACGTTATAAGCGTTAGAATATATTATCGGAGCAACATTAGTTAAATCCTCTAGCTTATTTAAAAACGCAAGCCCTATCTCATTAACTTCTTCTTTTGATAGACCTTCAAAGTCCTCAAAATCCATAGCTGGTCTTAAAGAATAATCTATTCCCGAAATAAGATTAGCAAATATACTCGCCTGTGTTTCAGCCTCTGAAATAGATTTAGCCGTAACATAATAGTAAAAGCCATAGTCTAAATTTTGACTAGACGCACTCTCGTAATTATCCTTAAATTTAGGGTCTATAAAACTTTCACCCTGTCCAGCCCTAATATAAACTGCTCTACAACCTGCCGAATAAACTTCCTCAAAATCTATATCTCCTTGATAGTAACTTACATCTATCCCTTTATAATACACATCAGCATAACAAGTATTTATAATTGTCATAAATATAGTAAAAGTCATAATCACACTAATTAATTTTTTATATCTTTTTATCATAACAAAACTCCTTTATTTTTTTATTTTGTTTTGTTTTTTATTATATGAAAAACTTGTAGATATGTGACGGATTATAAAAATTATTATTATTATTAATTTTATTTTTGTTCTTGTGTTTTGTGTTTTTATCATTTATAATAAACTTATCTAATAATTAATTATAGGAGGACTTCTTAAAATATGTTAAATAAAACTCTCGCACATGAGGTGCTAACGGAAGCTATGTCTTTTGGGGCTAGTTTCGCAGAAATTTTTGTAGAAAACAATGAAAAAGCTTCTATCAGCTTAATAAATGGTAAAGTCGACTCTGCTCTTTCTGGGGTAGATTATGGCGTAGGTATTCGAGTGTTCTTTAACGGTAAAACTATTTATGCGTATACTAATAGTACTGAAAGAGAAAATTTATTAAAAGTAGCTAAAGAAGTTGCTAAAGCTACTAAAATAAATAACAATAATTCTTCTAATTTAACAGTCCTTAATTTTGAAAAATTTGATAACTGTTTAGATTATAAAGAAATTGGTTTACAGAAAGTTAAGATTATACCTTCTAGCATTTCAAAAAGTAAAATAGTAGATATGTTAAAAGAGGCAAGCGATGCTTCTTTTGATTATAATCCTAGCATAACTGAAACTTCTAACTCTTATTTACACTCTATTCAGGATATTTGCGTTATTAACTCTAACGGCTTATTTATTGAAGATAGACGTATTAGAACTAGAGCTAATTGCTCTGCAATAGCCTCTAGCGAAACAGAAAAGCAATCAGGTTATCAAGCTCCAGGGTCTCTAAGCGGTTTTGAGTTCTATGACACTATAGATTTTAAAGCGATTGGTAGAGAAGTAAGTAGGACTGCTTGTACTATGCTAACTGCTAAATACTGCCCTAGCGGTAAAATGCCTGTTGTAATAGATAATGGATTTGGCGGAGTAATATTCCATGAGGCTTGTGGGCATGGATTAGAAGCGATTGTTATAGCAAAAGACGATAGCGTATTTTGTGGTAAACTTGGCAAAAAAGTAGCTAGTGATAAAGTTACAGCTATCGACGATGGAACAATTTTAAATAAATGGGGTTCTATTGATGTAGATGATGAAGGAACTAAAACGCAAAATACTACTCTTATAGAAAATGGTATTTTAAAAAGCTATCTAGTAGATAATTTCTATGGCGAAAAAATAAATCAACCATCGACAGGTTCTTGTCGCCGTGAGTCTTATAAATACGCTCCCGTGCCACGTATGAGAAATACTTTTATTGCTAATGGTTCAGATAAGCCTGAAGATATTATTAAAAATACAGAGTATGGTATTTATGCTAAATATATGGGCGGTGGTTCAGTTAATCCAGCTACTGGAGAGTTTAATTTCGCCGTAAACGAAGCATATTTGATTAAAGACGGTAAGATTGCTGAGCCTGTGAGAGGAGCTACTCTAATAGGTAAAGGTGAAGAAATTCTTAAAAATATCGACATGGTAGGAGATAATTTAAGTCATGCTGAAGGCGTGTGCGGGGCTTCTAGCGGGTCTGTACCTACTTGCGTTGGGCAACCAATGCTT
>JAWXUY010000103.1:0-6534 GCA_044425885.1 bacterium
AAAAATTTTTCTGTAATATTAAATATAATTTCAGGTTCTAAATTCATTTTACTAATCATAAAACTTTTCAACTCCTATCTTATCTTATTTAATTTTAATTTTTATTTTTATTTTTATTTATTTTTAATTTTTATATCACTAATTGAGTCATAGAATATAGAAGCTTGAGTAGATAATTCTTCAGATGCCGAAGCTGACTCCTCACTCGTAGAGGAATTATTTTGAGTTACTTTAGATATCTCGTTTATATACCCAGATATTTCATCTAATAAGCTTTGTTGCTCTAAAGAGTAAACTTGATTATCTTCTATTATTTTAGCTATTTCTTTTATTTTTTCTAGCATACTTAATAACGCCTTAGAAGTGTTATCGGCTATTTTAGAACCTTCCGCCACTTTTGCTAAAGAATTTTCGATTAACCTTGTTGTTTCTTGCACTGCCTGCTGACTTCTTGTCGCCAAGCTCCTTACTTCTGTCGCCACTACTGAAAATCCTTTGCCATATTCTCCAGCTCGTGCTGACTCAACAGAGGCGTTAAGAGCAAGAGTATTTGTTTGGAAAGCTATATCATCTATAACTTTTATTATATTAGATATGTTATCCGATGCATCACTTATTTGCTTCATAGATTTTAACATCTTATTCATTTCAGTATTTCCGATATTTGCACTCTCTTTAGTCTCTAATACTAAATTATTTGCCTTGATAGAGTTATTTGTGCTTATCTCCGACTTATCTAATATAATCTTAGTAATACACGTAAGCTTTTCTACTGCTATATTTTGCTCATTTGTTCCTCCTGCTAAAGCTATACTCGTATCTGATATTTGATTTGCCCCATTTGAAACTTGATGAGCCGATGTAATAATATTATGTACCATTTCATTTAGATTGCTAGTTATATTCTTCATAGAGCTTTCTATTAATTTAAAGTCACCTACATAATTTAGACTAGTATTAATGTCAAAATTTTTGTTAGCCATTTCATTCAAAATATATGATATCTCAGATATATAAGCCCCTACGGTCTCTGACGTATGATTTGTTGTATCTACCACTTCTGCAAAAACACCTTTATAATCTTTAGTAATTCTATAATTAAAATTACCTTCTGAAAACGCAGTGAAACTTGCTTGAGTATCCACCATCGCCTCGTCAATCACTTTTACTAAATTATTTAATCCATTTGTTATTCCTACCCATTCTCCAGAATAGTCTTTTGAATCAAGAAGATTATTAAATTCTCCATTCCCTACATCGTATGATAGCTTATTAACCCCCTCTACAAACTCTTTTAATATAGCTTGTACTTCTTTTAGCGCAACTGTTAATTCATTTTTTTCTCCTACCATTTGCTTTACTTCAAAATTAAAGTCACCTTTTCCAAATAATTTAACTATGCTTAACATATATAAGTTGTCATCTATAAGCCCTTTAACCGTTTTATTTATCGTCTCTATAACTTCTTTATATGTTCCTTCGTAGTTAGAAGCATCTATCTCTGACTGGCTTATTTTCCCGTTCTCTAAATTATTTGACATATTATTAATATCTACCAATATATTTTCAAAATTCTCTACCATCAGGTTAACTGCTTTAGATAATCTACCTACTTCGTCTTCTTGCTCTACCAATATATCTACGTTCATATTACCATTTGCTATCTCTAGTGATGCTTCTTCCAACTTTTGTATCGGCATCACAATATTATTAGACGTTCTTTTCAAAGATACTATCGTTGTAGATACTGCCACTATAAATAACACTGATAAAAATCTCTCTATCGAGTATTTTCTTTTTTGTATCTCATCAATTTCTAGCGTTAAAGCATTAAATACTTCTAAGCTAACATGTGCTATCTCACTATGTAAATTACTTCCAGTAGATGCAATCTCGCTAATTGATTGCTCTATCTTTACTCTATCTCCACTAATAATATCTGCTTTTAAAGTCTGAAACTCGTTATGATAATCTACTTGTAATACTTTAATATTCTCCACAATAAAAATTAAATCGCTCATATTGTATCCATAGTCTTGTAAAACTATTAAATTACTCCTTAAATTTTCAGATATAACCTGTGATTGCGCACAATAAACCTCTAGTTGACTCACCAACTCATCATTGACATCTTCTGCATAAGCTACTCTGGTTACATTTCTCCTAAGTTCACCATAATAATTGCTAAGCTCCGATGTATTTCCTAACAAAGATTTGGTTGCTGTAACAATATTAACATAAGATTTGTCATTGTCTTCTAAAGCAGTAATACCACAATATGCAAATATCGTAAATACCAAGACTATACTTATTATTAATATATTAAATTTTTTCTTCAAAGTTTTCTGACTCATTTTTGTTGTATTTCTCCTGTTTTTTCTAAATAATTACTACTTTATTTACTTGATTACTTTATTTCCCATTCTTCAAACTCCATATCAGATTTATACCATGTAAGTGTAAATAATGGGAGTTTATATAACATTTCACTTTCCAATATTTGTAGCTCATCTAGAATATTTATTTTTTCTTTAAGGCTTGACGTAGATGATAAACCATTTACTAAAATTTGTCCTGTTTTTCTAAATAATTACTACTTCATTTACTACTTTATTTACTTGATTTCCCATTCTTCAAACTCCATATCATATTTATACCATGTATTACCAAATTCAATACCTTCTGGAATTAAAAGCCTATCTTCATTAATATATACCATATGAGGGAGCGTAAACAATGGGAGTTTATATAATATTTCACTTTCCAATATTTGTAGCTCATCTAGAATATTTATTTTTTCTTCAAGGCTTGACGTAGATGATAAACCATTTACTAAATCATCAAATAAAATATCACCACCTATTAAATTAATATTAAAAGCATTACCAGATAAATACTCAGTATACCAATCTATATAATCAAAAGCTGATATCCCTTTTAAAGATATATCATAATCATTAAACGCATACAAATCTTTATCACTAGACTCAACTACATTAATATTTAAGCCTATTTCTTCTAGCTGTTTTTTTAACTTATCTGTAAATAACTTAGATACCGCATCTTCATAATAAGAGTATATGTTTATTTCTTTATTAAAATCAAAATCCATTTCAACTAATAATTCTTTTGCTTTTTCTTGATTATAGTATATTTCTTCATTTGGATAAAGCTCATAATCATCTATTAATATTCCTGTATTTATTATAGTCCCTGCTCCATAATATATCTCATTTATAATTTCTTTTCTGTTTATTGCATACTTTATCGCTTCTCTAAACCTAATGTCATTTATAATTTCGTCTATTTCACCATCTTTATTAATATTAAACACTAGATACCTATAGAATAAGCTATTTATACTATATTCCTTCATATTCGATAACGCTCTATATTCAAGTATTTCAGTAATATTAGTCGTAGAATATAAATCTAATTCTTCTTCTTCATAATTTTCATAGAGCATAAGCACCTTAATTTTTGGCTCTTTTCCAACGTACTTATCATTAAAAACTAGTTTAATATAGTCATTCGCTACCATTTCTTCTACTTTAAACACACCGCTCACCACTGGATTTTTCCAATAGTCATCTTTGTCTATTTCTTGAATATTAGCCTCTATAAAACAATGCTCAGGTAATATCGCAAATTGTGCAAGTACTTGTATTATATTAGATACTGGACGCTTTAAATTTATATTTAACATTCCATCTTCTTTAGATAGACCTTCCAAGTTATAATCTATACTATTTAAATTTATAAATTCTTCTGCTCCTACTATATTACTAAACGCTGTTTGATATATCCCATTTACGTTATCTGCCAATAAAATCCCTTTAATACTAAATATTATATCATTTAAACTTAAAGCTTTTCCATCTGACCAAACTATATCTTCTCTTATTTTAAAGCTATATCTTGTCATATCTTCCGATACTTCATAATATTCTACTAAATCATTAGACTCTGTCATATCTCTAATATCAGTCATAAATAATGACCTATACATCAAGCTTGTTGCTAATATTTGATTTTTCCAAGGAGTACCTATTATATCTGCGCTATATATTCTTGAATTAGCTAATTTTAAAACGCTTTCTTCTTTACTATTATTTAAGTTACAACCACTTATAGTAAATATTATAATAAAACTAGTTATTAATATATTAATCTTTTTCATTTTGTTTAAATTCCTATCTAATATATCTAAATACCATTTTGCAATTTTTTCATAGCTATTTTATTTTTATACATATTTTCATCTGCTAAATCAAACAGCTCTTTTTTTGTCAATAAATTATCCTCATCTTTTGATATAGAATAACCTATAGCACAAGAAAGTTTAAAAGGCTTATTTTGAGTCTTGTTAAACTGCTCCATTAAAAAATTAACTTCGTTTATATACGCTTTTATTTCTAGTTCTTCTACATCATCTAGCGCCACCATAAACTCATCTCCGCCGTAGCGACCCACAAAAACTTCATGCGTAAAAATATTAGTTGCTTTTTTTAACTCAGTTGCAAAACAAAATATTAACTGGTCACCTGCTCTATGCCCATAGTTGTCATTTGTTTTCTTTAGACCATTTAAATCACATATTATAATCGCTTGATTTATTTGCTTATTTGGATTTTTAAGAATTTCTTGACACTTTGAGCCGTTATAAAGCCCTGTTGAAGTATCTATGTACATATCTTTTGATAACTCTTTATTTTTTTTAAGCTCCGTAAGAGTATCTAATAAAAATTTAACTATTATTAGCCCTATTAACACCAAGTTAAACACTATACAATTAGTAATCAATACAAATTTATCTGTTTCCACTTCAATTATACTCTGAACTTTATTAAGATAAATATTCATTTTGATATATTCATTTTCACTCGCTGTAAAAAATCTATCTCTACCATTTTTTTCTCTATATTCTAAAACTTCGTTATAAAAACTAAACCAGCTATTAAATATATCTTGTAATATTATCGTCATTTCCTCGTCATTTTCAAAATAATTAGGACTACCAATATCATCTTCTAAAAACAACTCATAACAAATAATATAATTTATTTCTTTTATAAGCTCGTCATCGGGGCTATTTTCTAGCTCTAATTTAGAAAGCCTCTGCGTACCAGAATTAATAATATCCAGCTTATTCAAGCACTCTTTCGCAGAATCAATCGCTTTATTCTTATAACTCCTATTGGCACATAAGCTTACAAATACTATAAATAATACTACTAAAAATCCCTTATATAAATCTTGACTTGATAATCTCATAAGTATGAGTTTATACTCCTCTCTATAATTATATATATATTATATAATTATCTTATTTTCATATATATTTTTTTGAGCCAAATGAAAAAGCTCCCGACTTGCTATATTCCTGTTATCCTCCGTTGTTATTGCGTATTTAATACTACAAGAAAGCTCAAATAATTTACTATTCTCTTGATTAAATTTCTTAATCAAAAACCTTACTTCTTCTATATAAATATCTATATCTTGCTGTCCTACATAATCAAAAAAAACTATAAACTCGTCTATCCCATATCTTCCAACAAAAACCTCATACGGAAAAACTTTTGTAGCATCTTTTAACTCCGTTGCAAAAGACGATATTATTTGCCTGCCTGTTTTCTTTTTCTCTTTTTTATTTAAACTCTTATAGCTATCTAAACTAACTATCAAAAACGCTCTTTCTTTTTCTCTTGTCATCTCCACCACAACTGAATTTCTTAAAATTTCTTGGCACTTAACTCTGTCATATAGACCTGTTGCGGTATCAATATGTATATCATTCGATAACTCTTTACTTAACTTAAGTTCATAATTTAAATTAAATATCGCTTTAAATAAAAATAAAATTATACCAACTATTAAACAGTCCATAAATATTTTTATATTATTAATATTTAACTCTACATCATCTATATATCTTTTTATTAACTTAAGATTTTCTATAGATTCATCATATATATGTTCACTAATAAAAAACAATTTGTCTCTCGCATTGGTTTCTTTATATTCTACTAATGCTTCACAAAACGTTTCCCAATCATCTACAAAGTTTAAAATAATAATTTCTAGATTACTATTTTTTGGGAAAAGCCTTGATAATTTATTGGGAGCTAATAACTCCACTATTATATTTTCTGTCTTTATTATTAAATAATCGTCTTGCATATTTTCTAATTCTAATTTTGTAATTCTTTGAATATTTGAATAAGCTGTTTCTACGTAATTATAGGCTTTATTACTTGCTTCATAAATTTTATTTTGATTTGTATGATAAGAAAAGGAAGTCATAACTGTAAAAATCCAAGTAATTATAAATAGCAATAACTTATAATTTTCGTATTGAAAAACCCTTCTTAATTTTGATAAGCATTTTGGTAAGCTCATATTACACCTCTAATATTTTATTAATTTACTAATTTATTAATTTACTAATAAAAAATATTAATTTTAAAATATATCATATATATTTTAGATATATAACATTTTCATATATTAATACATTGACAAATTAAATAT
>JAWXUY010000104.1:0-6516 GCA_044425885.1 bacterium
CTTATGCATGAAAAAGACAAGCTTGATAGAAATATCGGTGGTATTAAAGAAATGAAAAAAATACCAGATGTTATCTTTATAGTAGACCCACGTAAAGAAAGAATAGCAGTTCAAGAAGCGCATAACTTAAATATAACTACTGTAGGTATAGTTGATACAAACTGTGATCCAGAAGAAATCGACCATGTAATACCAGGTAATGATGATGCTATTAGAGCTGTAAAACTTATCTCAAGCAGAATTGCAGATGCAGTTATAGAAGCTAGACAAGGTCAAGGACTTGACGAAGAAGGTTCTGACGAAAGCGCAGAATAATTAAAATAAAATAAATAAAAATAAATTAAAATAAAAATTATGCCTAAGCCCCTTTATCTTGGGCTTGAGGCTTTTTTATAAAATAAAATTATAAATTATGGAGGATTTAAAAATGGCTGTTACTGCTAGTATGATTAAAGAACTTAGAGAAATAACAGGTGCTGGAATGAGTACTTGTAAAGAAGCATTAGTTGAGACTGATGGTAATCTTGATAGAGCAATAGAAGTTTTAAGAGAAAAAGGTCTCGCAACTGCTGCTAAAAAAGCAGGACGTGTTGCGGCGGAAGGTGTTAGTTTTGCGTATATTACAGAAGACAATAAAGTAGCTACTTTATTAGAAGTTAATAGCGAAACAGATTTTGTTGCTAAAAATGAACTTTTCCAAAATTTTGTAAATTCAGTTTCTAAACAAATAGTAGAATCTTATGCAACTACTGTAGAAGGATTATTAGAAGAAAAATGGTTAGAAAATAGCGAAGAAACTGTGTCTTCTATTTTAACTCAAAATATAGCTAAAATAGGAGAAAACCTCACTATTAGAAGATTTACTAAAATAGTTAATATAGGAGAAAGCTTCTTAGTTTCTTATATTCATGCAGGAGGTAAAGTGGCTGTTATAGTTGAATTTGCTACTACTTGTAAAGATGAAAAATTAGTAGAAGCTGGTAGAAATGTAGCTATGCAAATAGCAGCTATGAATCCACAATTCTTATCTACAGATGATGTGTCAGAAGAATTTAAAGTATCTGAAAAAAGAATTTTAGCTGAACAAGTTAAAAATGACCCATCAATGGAAGGTAAACCAGAAAAAGTTGTAGAAGGAATAATCACTGGTAGACTTAACAAAGGTCTAAAAGAAACTTGTTTATTAGAGCAAGAATATGTAAAAGGTTCAGATAAACAAACTGTGGCTGGATATGTAAAAGAAGTTGCTAAAGAATTAGGAACAGATGTTAGTATTAAAAGTTTTGTAAGATACGAAACTGGAGATGGTATCGAGAAAAAAGAAGAAAACTTTGCAGAAGAAGTTAAAAAAACTATGCAAGGATAATTAATATTTAAAATATATAAAAATTAAAAAATTCCTTAGCTAATCACGTTGTTAAGGAATTTTTTTGAGAAACTTATGTGATTATAAAATTATAATAAATAACGGAGATTAAACATATATGTATAAAAGAATTATATTAAAACTTAGCGGTGAAGCATTGGCTGGTGAGACGAGTAAATCGTTTGATTTAGAAACTATAAATGGCTTTGTATCTCAAATAAAAGAAGTTATTAAAAATAATACAGAAGTAGCAGTAGTGATAGGCGGAGGTAACTTTTGGAGAGGTAGAGATGCAAATACCAAAATGGATAGAACCAAAGCAGACCAAATAGGAATGCTTGCCACTGTGATGAATGCGATATATTTTGCAGATTGTTTAAGACAACAAGATATTGACTCCGTGGTAATGACTCCTTTTATGGTAGGGGCTATGACAGAGCCATTTTCAAAAGACAAAGCTCTTGAATATATGGCACAAAAAAAAGTATTGATATTTGCTGGAGGGATAGGACATCCATTTTTTTCTACGGATACAGTGACGGCTTTAAGAGCCTCAGAGCTTGATGCAGAAGCAATTTTATTTGCAAAAAGTATAGATGGTGTATATGATAAAGACCCAGAAAAATTTAGTGATGCTAAAAAATATGACGAGCTTGCTTGTAAAGAAATAATAGAAAAAAATCTACAGGTAATAGATATAGCAGCGGCTAATCTATGTTTTGAGCAAAAAATACCAGTTATAATATTTGGATTATTAGAAGAAAAAAGTATAGTAAGGGTTTGTGCTGGAGAAAAAATAGGTACTATAGTAAGCGTATAGAAAATATAATAAAATATAATATAAATAAAATAATTTAAAATAAAGGAGATTATTTGTTATGTCAGATATAAATGTTTTTGAAGAAAAGATGCAAAAATCAGTAGGAAATTTAGTTTCGGATTTAGCTACTATTAGAGCAGGTCGTGCTAATCCTCATGTTTTAGACAGAATAAAAGTAGAAGCTTATGACACAGAAATGAAATTAAATGAGCTAGCTAATATAACTACTCCAGAGGCTAGAGTTATACAAATTAGTCCTTATGATGCGAGTACACTTAAAAATATAGAAAAAGCTATTAATATGTCAGACTTAGGTATAAATCCAGGAAATGACGGGAAAGTTATTCGTTTAGTATTTCCAGAGCTTACAGAGGAACGTAGAAAAGAGCTGACTAAAGAAGTAAAGAAAAAAGGCGAAGAATGTAAAGTAGCAGTTAGAAATGTGAGACGTGATGCGATAGATAAATTTAAGAAAATGCAAAAGTCAAACGAGTTAACAGAAGACGAGTTAAAATCACTCGAAGATAAAACACAAAAGTTAACAGACAAGTATGTAGCAGAAATAGATAAAGCAGTAGAAAATAAAAATAAAGAAGTAATGTCTATTTAAATAATATTTAAGTATTTAAATTTAATATTATAAATGTAAAATATAAAGGAATAATAAAAATATGCGTTTAAGAAAAAAGCCTTGGGGGGACTATGAATTAGAAAATAACCCTAATTTTATTAGTAATCCAAAAGATAATAAAGGTAAGTGGCAAGCCTTTTTTGGTAATAATAACCCTATTCATGTAGAGATAGGTAGTGGTAAAGGACAGTTTTTAACGAGCATGAGTCTTTTAAATCCAGAAATAAACTATATTGCGATAGAAAGACAAACAAATGTTATAGTAAGTGCGTTAAAAAAAGGTCGTGAGAAAGGCGTAAATGAAAATATTGCTTTTTTTGTGGCAGACGTGCAAGAGCTTTTAGAATATTTTGAGCCCAAGGAGTTGGAAAGATTATATATTAATTTCTGTGACCCTTGGCCGAATAAAAAGAAGTGGGCTAAACGTCGTCTTACTCACAAGAATTTTTTAAGTCTATATGAAATCTTATTTGTAGACGGTGGAGAGATATTTTTTAAAACTGACAACACTTTATTATTTGATTTTTCTCTTAATGAAATAGCAGATAAAGGTTGGAGGTTACACAATATTTCACTTGATTTACACAATTCAGAGTATGAAGGAAATGTTAAGACGGAGTACGAAGAAAAGTTTTCAGGTAAAGGTATGCCTATTTATAGGTTAGAGGCTTATTATAAAAAATAAATAAATAAATAAAATTATAATTATAATAGAGGTGTATTATGAGCGAAGAAAAAACTATATTAACCCAAGAAGGTCTTAAGACCTTAAAAGAAGAATTAAAGTATTTAAAAGTAGTCAAAAGAAAAGAAATGGCTATTAAAATAAAAGAAGCACGTAGCCAAGGGGATTTATCAGAGAATGCAGAGTATGACGCAGCTATGGAAGAACAAGCAGAGATGGAAGCACGTATCAAAACGTTAGATAATATGATACAAAATGCTAAAGTTATTAATACTATTAGAACAGGAGTAGTAGGTATAGGGAACTCTGTTAAGCTATATGACGAAGAATTTGACGAAGAAGTTGAATATATTTTAGTAGGGGCAGCGGAGTCAGACCCATTTAGTGGAAAAATATCTAATGAGTCACCATTAGGAAAAGCTATTTTAGGGCATAAGGCAGATGAAATAGTAGAAGTTGATGCTCCAGATGGGATTATGAAATTTAAAATATTAGAAGTAAACTAAAAAAAATCAGGAGAAAAATTTTATATGTCAGAACAAGATTTAAATAATAATGTAGAAGATAATAATAATTTAAATGAATTATTAAAGGTTAGACATGACAAGTTAAAAGAACTTCAAGAAAATAATAAAAATCCGTTTGTTATTACAAAGGCGGAACAGTCTAATCATAGTAAAGAGATTAAAGATAATTTTGAAAAATTTGACCAGCAAGAAGTGAGTATAGCTGGTAGAGTTATGAGTAAAAGGGTGATGGGTAAAGCATCTTTTTGCGATATTCAAGATAGAGATGGTAGAATACAATCTTATGTAAGTAAAAATGATATAGGCGAAGAAGACTATGCAGAGTTTAAAAAATTTGATATAGGCGATATTATAAGTATAAGAGGAGTTGTTTTTAAGACTCAAAAAGATGAGATATCGGTTAAGGCTAAAAGCGTAGTGTTATTATCTAAAAGCCTTCAAGTTTTACCAGAGAAATTTCATGGGCTTAAGGACCAAGATTTAAGATACCGTCAACGTTATGTGGATTTAATAGTAAATCCAGAAGTAAAAGATGCATTTTTAAAGCGTTCACAGATTATAAAAAGTATGCGTAACTTTTTAGATAATAGAGAGTTTTTAGAAGTAGAAACGCCTATTTTACAAAGCATATACGGAGGAGCGCACGCAAGACCTTTTGTAACACATCATAATTCTTTAGATATAGATTTATATATGAGAATTGCTCTTGAATTGCCTTTAAAACGCCTTATAGTAGGTGGATTTGAAAACGTTTATGAAATAGGTAGAGTATTTAGAAACGAAGGTATGAGTGTTAAGCATAACCCAGAGTTTACACTAATGGAGTTATACCAAGCTTATACTGACTATAATGGTATGATGGAAATTACAGAAAGTTTAATCAAGCATATCGCCCAAGAAGTTTTAGGAACGCAGGTTATAAATTATCAAGGAACAGAAGTAGATTTATCTAAGCCTTTTGAAAAAATAACGATGTTAGATGCAGTTAAAAAGTATTCAGGAGTAGACTTTAAAGAAATAAGCACGCTAGAAGAAGCACGTGAAGTAGCTAAGAAGTATGATTTACACTTTGAAAGTCATCACCAAAAAGGTGATATTCTAAATTTATTCTTTGACGAATTCGTAGAAGAAAATTTAGTTCAGCCAACTTTCTTAACAGAGCATCCAGTAGATATTTCTCCTCTCTCTAAGAAAAAGCCAAATGACCCAGAATACACTGAAAGATTTGAGCTATTTATAGTAGGTAGAGAGTTTGCGAATGCTTATTCAGAGCTTAACGACCCTATCGACCAAAGAGAGCGTTTTGAGGCGCAAGAGAAATTACGTTCAGCGGGCAATGATGAAGCCACTATGTTAGATGACGATTTTTTACTTGCTCTTGAGTATGGAATGCCTCCAACAGGTGGTCTTGGAATGGGCATAGATAGACTAGTAATGCTACTTACAGACTCAGCTTCTATAAGAGATGTATTACTATTCCCAACTATGAAGCCTTTAAACTAGCGTTTAAATAATATTAATACACAAAAATAAACTAAAAATTTTATTTATATTAATTTTTAGTTTATTTTTTAATTTTAAATTTTATTTATTTTTTTATTTTTTTATTTTAAATTTTATTTATTTTTTTTAACAGAAAAGCCAAATTTTCCGAGTTGGTCTCCTAAAGAGTAGTACTGCCCATGCGAGTAACATATTGGCTCGCTTTTATTAAAGTGGAATTTACCATCTTCGTCCATATATTTTTCGTCTGCTAGGCTTGAAAGCACTTCGCCTATAAACATATCATGAGTACCCAGTGATACTATATCTTTGACTCTACATTCTATACTTAGTGGGCTTTGCTCTATTACAGGGCAGTTAGTATTAGGCGCTTTAATAGCAGTCAAATTCATCTCTTTGAATTTATCAACGTTTTTACCTGACTTTACCCCACAATAATCCGTTGCGAAAGCAAGGTCCTTTGTACATAAGTTTATCACAAATTCACCAGTGCGTTTAATAATCTCGTGAGAATAGCGAGATGGTCGAATAGATACGTATGCCATAGCAGGGTCACTATTTAAAGTACCAGTCCAAGCAACAGTAATTATATTCTTTTCATCTTTATCAAATTCCCCACAAGATATCATAACAACTGGCACTGGATACAGATTAGTACCAGCTTTCCAAATTTCTTTACTCATAAAATAAAACCTCCGTTAGTTAATAATTAATATTTAATAAATTATATTAAATTTAAACTAATTTTACCACAATTATTTTCCTAAATCAAACTTATTTTTTATAAAATTAAATAAAAAAGCTTAGTACCTAAAATTTAGATACCAAGCTTTTTATTTTAAAAATATATTTATTTATTTTTTATTTATTTATTTATCTTGTGCCATTTGTTTTTCTTGTGCTTCTATCATTTTTTTAACCATGTAGCCACCTACTGAACCATTTTGACGTGAAGTTAAATCGCCGTTATAACCTTGTTTTAAA
>JAWXUY010000105.1:0-6513 GCA_044425885.1 bacterium
CACTTAATTCCAGATAATACTAAAGCTGTTACGCTGGCAGTAGCTCCAGGTAAAACAGTTATACTAATATTATTCTCATAGCATAACTTTATTAAATCCTCACCTGGGTCAGAAATTCCTGGCATACCAGCATCGCTTACAAGCGCTATATTTTTACCATTCTTTAAAATATTAATAAGCTTAATGCCTTTAGACTCTAAATTATGTTGATGATAGCTTTCCATAGGAGTTTTTATGTCATAATGGTTTAGAAGCTTTATTGTGTGCCTAGTGTCTTCTGCTGCTATTAAATCTACTTCTTCTAAAGTTTCTAGCACTCTAATAGTTATATCTTTTAGGTTACCAATAGGAGTTGCACAAACAAATAACTTGCCACATTCTTTTGTTAATATATTATTATTTAAATTCATCTGGTTACTATTATCTCCCATATATTTTATTTATCTCATCACTATAAGACCTGTCGTTGTTATATACCACTAAATTAGGCAAAAATTTAAGAAATGCTCCACCATCTTTGACGCTTTCTATTAGTACTATATTAGGCTCTTTATTTTCGTAAGGCTGTATAAACCTTATAGTTTTTGGCTCTAACCTGTGCTTTCTAAGAGTACAAATTATATCACAGAGCCTGTTTGGTCTGTGTACCATATAGAATTTACCTTTGTACCTTAATAAATCACTAGCAGTTTTTACTATATCATCTAGATTACAAAAGATTTCATGCCTCGCTATCGCCATAGAGTCGAATTCATTTATAAGCCCACCTCCTTGATTCATATAAGGGGGATTAGAGGTAACCACATCAATAGAGCCTCTTTTGAATTGCGTAAACGTTTCTTTGACATCTAAATGCGATATTTCTATTTTTTCTTCAAGGTTATTTAATAAAACGCTTTTTCTAGCAATCTCTACGCTTTCTTTTTGTATATCTATAGCAAAGAATTTTTGAGCATCTGTTTTTGCCTCCATCAATATAGGTATTATTCCAGTGCCAGTTCCAATATCAAAAACTATATCACTTTTAGAAGCTTTTGCAAAATCAGACAATAATACTGCGTCTATACCAAAGCAAAATTTATTAGGGTCTTGTATAATAACATAGTCATTTATGTGGAGCTCATCTATGCGAAGCTCATCTATACGTTCTAAATTATTATTTAAATTATTATCGCTCATAAATTAAGTTTTTTAAAACCTTTCTTTATTTCTTTCTTTCTTTCTTTCTTTATTTATAATTAAATTTAATCTTCTAGTTTTTTAAGCTCTTTTTTGAGTTCTTCAAGATGCCTTTTGTCTTTTTTATTTTTAAACCTCTTTTTTATTACTTGAATTTCGGCTGGGCTAAACAACTCTATTGAGTGTTCGTCCGTTTCACTTTTTATTATATCTACTTTAATTATTTGTCTTAAAACGTTTACAGATAGCACCTCACCTTTTCCAGAAGGGCATTTTACTATATCACCCTCTCGAGGTAAGTTTTTATTAAGCTCCTCATAAGATACCTGTTCGTATTTAAGGCAACACATAAGTCGACCGCAAGCTCCAGATATTTTTGATGGATTTAGTGATAAATTTTGGTCTTTTGCCATCTTAATAGAAACAGAATGAAAATCGTCTAAAAAGGTTGAACAACAAAACGGACGACCGCATATACTTATACCATTTAGCGCTTTAGCCTCATCTCTTATACCTATCTGTTTAAGTTCTATTCTCATTTTAAGCACAGAAGCTAAATCTTTAACAAGTTCTCTAAAATCTACACGACCTTCCGCAGTAAAATAAAAAATTATTTTATTCAGGTCAAATTCTAATTCTACGCTAGTTAACTTCATTTCTATATTATAAAACTTAGTTTTTTCTATAAAAAGATTGGTTGCACTTTCTTCAATAGTTTTATTTTTTTCATATTGGAGTATGTCATCTTTTGTTGCTTTTCTTAAAAATTTTTTTTCTGACAGCCTCACACCATTACTCATAGTACTATTAACAGCGACACTATTATCGCTAATATCATCTATTTCTTTGATAATTTCTACTAGACCATATTTAAGACCCTGTTCAGTGCTGACAACCACTGGTTCTTTAATAATAAAACTAAACTCGTTAGTATTATCACTAAGAGTATTATTATTAAACTTTTTTTTATTTTTTTTATTTTTAGTTTTTATTTCTTTGTTTTTGATGTCATTCGTGTCAAAATAATGTATCTTGTCGTTTTTTCTAAACCTAACACCTATTATAGTCATAAAATAAGGCGATAATCCAAACCCTTTTAATTGTACGTTGGGGGTGGTGGAGTTTGGATAAAGCCGTCTTTCACCTCACTTTTTTTTAATTTTCACTAATTTTTACAAATAAACATTCCATTACCATGTTAAAATTAGCATTTTTTTCAAGTTGATTTTTTGCATCTAACAAAGCATCTATTTTGGTAGCAAGACTTAATACTGAAAACAAGCTTAACTTCTCTAATAATTCAATAACATCTTTTTGTATAACATATTTTAAATCTTTAGATTGCTTTAGTATAAGACTGTCTCGATAGACTAGTAAATATATGTCTAATATATCAGTAATATCGGCGATAAACTTATCTTTGTCGTTGCTATTTTTACTATTTTTACTATTTTTACTACTCTTATTACTCTTACTAATCTTACTACTATTATTATTTTTTAATTTTTCGTATTTTTCAACCAGCGTGTACACATATGATATGTTTAAATTTTCTGTTTCGTGTAACTTATACATATCCTCGATTATCGACTGCTTAAATTCCAAAAAGCCACTTAATCTCGATAATTCTAACGCTTTCCCTAAACTTCCTTGACTATAATTAGTAAATAACATCGCTTTTTCTTTTTCTAGACCATTTTGTATTAAATAATTAAATATTTGTTTTTGATTTAAACATTCTATTTTAAATAACATACACCTTGATAAAATAGTAGGTAAAAAATCTTGATAATTTCTTGATAATAAAATAAATATAGCGAAGTTAGGGGGTTCTTCTATTGTTTTAAGTAGGGCATTTTGGGCTTGGATAGTCATTGTTTCGGCATTTTTGATTATAAAAATCTTGTATTTAAACTTAAAAGGCTTGGTTTCTAAGTTTTTAAGTATTTGCTCCCTGATATCATCTACGCTAATACTAGACTTTTTAGATTTTATAATAAAAAAATCAGGGTTACTATCATTTAGAATTCCCATACAAGATGAGCAATTACAATTTTTTATAGCGCCATGATTTTGGCATAACAATAACCTAGATAATTCTTTTGCTATAACTTCTTTTCCTGTTTTTTCATAACCGTCTAGAATATAGGCATGAGCAATACTATTATTTTTATATAGATTTTTAAAATACTTAATAGTTGTTTGGTTTCCGATTATATTATCAAACGCAAATATATTATTACTTAGATCACTCATATTGTTGTCCTCTAATTTATTTTATTTTTATATTACTAGGTCTAATAATAAACCTGTTATTTGACCTATTCTGTCTAATATAGCTATGTGTTTTTTTTCAGACTCTAATAAATCTTTTGCTAATTGGTCTAATTCTTGGTTTACAAGCTTTACTATGCCATACACTCTATGCCTACCTCGTCTATCTAAGAAATTTTCTCTTGAAAATTCATGGCTATTTGTAACTACTTCATTCATAAATTCAGTTATTAAAGACCTATATTGCTTCATTTCTCTTATATCCATATGTTCAGTAAGCCTATTGCCTTGAGTTTTTATATCACTCATTAGACCATTTAACTTTTCCATTAAATTATCGTTATTTATTTTATCGAGTGTAAAGCCAAATTCTCCAGAAGAATCTTCAACTGGACGCTGTCCAACTATAGGTAAAGCATCTAGAGAAGTGTTGTTAACTTTTAAGTCCATAAATTAAGCTCCTTATTTCTATTTTTTCTTATCGTATTGTATCGCATTGTATCGCATATCATATTATTTATATTTTTATAAATTGGTCTATATCTAGCACAAAAACGGTTGCTCCTCCAATAGTTACTTCTACAGCTTGTAAATAATTATCTGAATTTAGATTTGCATTAGAGGTAAATTGAGTTTTGCTATGGGCTTGATTTTTTATAATTTCTATTACATTATCTACTTTTTCGTCATCTACACCACTTATCAAAGTAGTGCTACCGATTTTTAAAAAACCACCAGTACTAGCTAATTTAGTAACACTATAACCTTCATTATTTAACATTGTCATTATATTAAAAGCATCTTCATCTTTTACAATAGCAAGAACTAATTTCATATAAAAAACCTCACTTTCTTTAATTAAATATTTAATTATTTATTTAATTGTTTAATTATTATTATAAATTACTATACTAAATAAATCCTCTATATGACCTATAATTTCTTCATGAATTTTTTCTATAGGATTTAAGGCGTCTATAGTTTTTATTCTTTCAGAGTATTTTTTTGCGAGAGTTTTGTAACCGAGATAGACTTGATTATAGAAATAATCACTTTCTTTTTCGATTCTGTCAAGCTCTTTTACTTCACCATTAACATTTTTTAATAACTTTTTTCGGTTAAAAGCGTCATTAGGCGGTAAATCTAGGAAAAAAGTAATATCGGGTAATAGACCATTGGTAGCTACATTGTTAATTTTGGTAATTAAATCAATGCCAAGATTTCTTCCAAACCCTTGATAAGCGATACTTGAATCTATATACCTATCACAAATAACAATGCGACCTTTTTTTAGAGCTGGCTGAATAACTTCGCTAACTAGCTGAGCTCTTGAAGAAGAATAGAGGAGAGCCTCTGTGACCCTGTTCATTGAAGAATTATTGGAGTCTAGAATAATATTTCTTATTTGCTCACTTATTTGAGTTCCACCAGGTTCTCTTACAAAAGTAAAATCAAAATTGTTTTTTTCTAAATAAATTTTTAAAAGCTCTATTTGAGTAGACTTGCCAGCTCCGTCTGTGCCCTCTATAGTAATAAATAAACCTGACATAAAAATATTTTCTCCTGTAATTTTAATTTTTGTTTATTATAACATAACTAATAAACGTTTGCAATTATTTTTTTTAGAGGGCATATCATTTATTAATTAAACCTATTTTTTAAAACGCTTATAAACTTAAAATATAACTTGTTAAATATAAAACCTATTAATATAGATATGACTGAAGTTAGGATAAATATTATAAAATATTTGTTAAAATAAGATAGATTAATATTAAGCTTGTTGTAAAAAGCAAAAAGATTGTCTATAACTAACACATGATATAAATAAGCTATATAAGATTGAGAACCTATAAAAAATATAATACTGCTAAAAAGCTTATTATTGAATAAATACTTTGAAAAATGGAGTAATAGCAATATTTGACTAATAGATAATAAATAGGTTCTAACAGCTATAGTAGCAAAAAATAATAGATTTATTTTATTTAGACCAGCACGCTCACTTACAGATATAGAGATATACATGCTGTAGATAAAGCTTAAAATAAATAATACTATTATATATTTAATAATCTTTGATAAATTTAATTTGCTGTAATTTGTACCAACAATACCACCGAGTAATAAATAAGAACTGTAATATATTGGGTTTATGGTTGCTTTTGTTGTTATAATTGTTTCGAGTACACCGAATTTACTTGCATTTTGGAAAATAGCATATATAAAAATACCATATAAAAAAATTATAAAAAAAGCAAACTTGTACTCAAAATTATTAAGTAACTTAAAAATATAACTCCATATAGGCATAGTCAAGAAAAAAATTGTTAAAGTTTGAATATACCACGTATGATAAGATATATTACAACTTAATAATATCTTAATAAAATCTGGCATAAAAATATTTATACTTTTGTAATTAGCGAATATAATTGAAAAAATCAAATAAGGTAGTAATATAACAATAAACTTTTTCTTTAAGAAATTAATATAATTAAAACTATGATAATCTTTGATAAAGAATAAAAAACCAGTTATAAAGAAGAAGGTAGGTACTGCGAACTTACAAGCACAAAAAATTATTGATATATATATAGAATAGGAGTAACTTATGTCTTCTTTGCTGTAAGAACCTAATATGTGTTGTAATACAATACATATAAAACTAATAACTCTTAAAAATTCTAGTTCTTTTATAATTTGCATTTAATTTAATACTCCCTTTGGTAATTTATTTATAATTAATATATTTTAATCAACTTTTTCTATGCTATTAAATAAATGTAAATTAGTAGTTATATCATCTTTGCTACCTATAGTGCATATATTGTTGTTAGGCAGTATGGTTAAAAAATCTTCGAGATAACGCTTTATATCGCTTAAATTAGAATCGAGCACCTCTAACCTTCTAACATTTAAGTCATCTTCTGTAGTACTATAGAAATACCTGTTTAGAGCCATATTGTTTATAAAATAGTTTTTAATAGGCTTATCTAACTGGTTTATAACACCTATTTTATATAAGTGTAACTCATCTTCACTTATGCTTAAATCTTT
>JAWXUY010000106.1:0-6508 GCA_044425885.1 bacterium
GGAGCTACAAGCAGAGCCAGTTGAGACAATTATGTCTTTGTCTTCTAGAGCATGAACAAGCACTTCGCCTTTTATATTATCAAAACTAAGACTTAGAATATAAGCTATGCCATTAACTTCATCACCATTTATATGTACGCCATCTAGTTCATCTTTGATTTTAGCTAACTCTGTTTTTATATTTAAAACACGCTCATAATTTTCTTTTAGATTGTCATAGGCTATTTGAGAAGCAGTAGCTATACCAGTTATGCCCTCATTATTTATAGTGCCAGAACGCAAGCCTTTTTGTTGACCAGCACCCATCATAAGACTATTGACCCTTACCCCATTTTTAATATATAAAAATCCTATACCTTTTTGCGCATGGATTTTATGCCCACTAGTGCTTAACAAATCTATATTTTTGGTATTAATATTAATTTTACCAAAAGATTGTACAGCATCAGTATGAAAAATTACGTTTTTGTTTTTTTGCTTAATAAGAGTAGCTAAATTGTTAATATCGTTTATAGTGCCTACTTCGTTATTAACATGGACAATGCTTACAAAAATAGTATTGTCATCTATAGTACTTAAAAGCTCATCTTGATTTACATAGCCTTTATAATCTACATTTAGGTAAACTACATCAAAACCACGTTTTTCAAGTTCTTGAAAACACTTAAATACTGAAGGGTGTTCTATTTTGGTAGTAATAATTTTGTTTCCGAGTTTTTTATAAGCATCACAAACACCAAAAATAGCGAGATTATTGGACTCAGTTCCACCAGAAGTAAAATATATTTCATCTTCACGAGCATTTAATAGACTAGCTATTATTTTTTGATGTTTCAAATTGCTTTGTTCTGACTGATAAGCTAATTTGTGGAGAGCAGAAGAATTAGCGAAATTGTTTAACATAGTGTGATTGACTTGAGATAAGACCTCGTCAAATATTTTGGTAGTTGCTGAATTATCTAGATAAATCATGATTTATATTTTCCTATCTTAATTTAATTATTTAATTATTTAATTATTTAATTTTAATTATCTAACTCATGGAGTAAAATAGCAGTGGTGATAAAACCAGCTGTTTCAGTTCTGAGAATACGTTTGCCAAGAGTTATAGGGATAACGCTGTTTGTTATGGCAATATTTATTTCATTTTCGGTAAAACCACCTTCTGGACCGATAAATACTCCTATACTAATGTCATTATCATCATCTCTTAAATCTTTGCAAAATTCTTTTAGAGTAAAGTCTTTTTCGAGCTCATAAGGGATAATATTAATCGTGTTTTCTGAGACTGCTTTTTGGATAGCATCTTTAAAAGTCAAGATACGTTCTACTTCTGGAATTATGCTTCTTTTGGACTGCTTAGAGGCTGACTCTGATATTTTGTTCCAACGAGCAATTTTTTTGTCTTGCTTTTCACCTTTGGTAAGCTTAACTATTGCTCTTTCAGTGGAGATAGGGACTATAGAGCTAACTCCAAGCTCAACCCCTTTTTGAATAATAAGCTCCATCTTTTCAGCTTTAGGTAACCCTTGATATAACCTAATTTTTATGCTAGGCTCTGAAATACTCTCAAGGCATTCGACTACTTCCGCAATAACACTATCGTCTTTTATATCTATAATTTTGCAAATATAATCTAACGCACTCGAGCTATTATTATCACATACTTCGATAGAGTCCCCTATTTTCAAACGTAGGACATTTAAGATATGATTGGCATTTTCACCATTCAACTCAACTACGTTGTTAGATATATCACTTTCAGTAATAAAAAATTTTGGCATAGTTTAATAATATCTCCTTAGTTTTTTTAATTATAGTTAATGCTTTAGTTTAGCTATAACACAAACCCATTCATCTAGAATAATAGTGTCTATAGGCGTAAGACTATTTTGGTTAAGAGCGTCATATACATCTTCAACCCTATCTTTTATTATACCACTAGAAATAAATACGCCATCATCTTTTAATTGAGTAGCGACAAAAGGTGAAATATTACAGATGACATCAGCTATGATATTAGCACAGATGACATCATATTTCTTAGTACTTATTTGACTCTTTAGATTTTCATCAGTCATAATATTTCCAGAAGTAACAAAATAATTGTCTTTTGAGATACCATTAAGCTTAGCATTTGAGTAGGCGAAATCAACTGCATTTTCATCTATATCTACAGCAAAACCACTCTTAGCTCCAAGTAATAGAGATATAATAGATAATATACCAGTCCCACACCCTAAGTCCAGTACAACACTCTCACTAGTGATATACTTTTCTAGATTTATAATGCAAAGCTTGGTAGTTTGATGTAGACCAGTGCCAAAGACATTACCTGGATTAATAGTAAAAATTATTTTGTTGTTGGGATTAGAAACATCTTCCCAAGAAGGCTTAATTATTAGCTTTTCACCTATTTCAAAAGGCTTGTAGAATTCCTTCCACTTATTTAACCATTCTTCATCATTTAGATTTTCGAGAGTAGTTAATTCGAGAGTACCAAGATTAATATTAAGAGAACTTTCGATAGATTTAAGATTAGCTATAGCACCTTTTATGTTTAATAAAATCTCCTCACCATAAGGGTTATCGCTGACGTATACTTTTACTTTTGTGTCTTCTTTTGGTTTGTTTAGAAGGTCTTCTTCTACATAATCCCAATATATAGAGTCTTCTTTCAGGTACTCTTGAAATTCATCATCATCTTCGATTTGTAAGCCAGTGATACCAGCCTCTAGTAAGACTGCGCTTAGAGGTTCGAGACCCTCTCTAGTAGTATGTATAGTAACTTCTTTCCACTGCATAATTTATAATATCTCCATAATTTATTTTATTTTTAATTTATTTAATTTAATTTAATTGAAATAATATTAATTCTATTTCATAAGAAGTAATAAGCTTGTAATTTAGAAACTTAAACGCTTGTGTAACTTTATTAAAATCTAATTGGTATATGTAACTTATATCATGAGGTGAATAAAGATTAGGAGAACCACAACTCAATTCACGCTTTATGATATTTGATATGTTGGAGTTTGTGTTTAATATTAGATAAAATATTAGCTCCTTGTCTATGGAGGACTTTCCTAAGAAATAGAGTACTTCTTCTAAATAAGACTTTTCTAACTCAAATATGCTTAATAATTGATTTAGAGTAGTCACGTCATCAAACTCATTGCAATCAGCCTTTAAGAGAATATCTAATAGCTTTACTTTGGGTACTATTGTATTTTTATAATTGTCATATACATTAAGTTGCGTTATACCATTTGAATTATTTAATTCGTTTTTCATAGTTTTTTTATACCTTTTAATTTACCTAACTTTATATTTTATTATTTTAAATAATTCTAATTATACAAAATAATAAAATATATGGCTATGTAAAATAAATGGATAATATGTAAAAATTTTTATATTTTTATAACGCCGAAAATTTATTAATTAATCTTCTAACTTGTTGTAGTTTTCGTCAGTGTTGTACCATCTGGTAATACGCCATTTGTCTTCAAAGTCTTTTTCAAGCTCATACTCTTGGAAATATTGAGTAAAACCATTTCCAATATGACTAACCCTTACAGTAGCAAGCTTAGAGTTGTAAGAACTATAAATAGCAGGACTATAGCTATTATCTATTATTCTTGCATTTTCATCACTTATACTATTTATGTTGGCTAATACATTTTGGACTTGTGTTTCAAGAGGGTTTAAATCTTTTAAGTCTTCAGATAATAGACATCTTTGAGAAGATAGTATAATTTGGACTATATCAGGATTAATAATTTCGTTAGTTTTTTCATCTAAGATTTTTTCACCATATAGGAGTTTATAACCAGCGATATAAGTTTCGATAACTTCTTCTGGAGTTTTAGGATAATTTTCTTCAGTTA
Organism: bacterium; assembly: GCA_044425885.1. Taxonomy (GTDB): domain Bacteria; phylum Bacillota; class Clostridia; order Lachnospirales; family CAG-274; genus Tyzzerella. Next base: position 3,891 of record JAWXUY010000106.1, read on the forward strand.
TTGCGAGTATTTCGTCTAAGATAGCTTCACTACTAGTGGCATTAGTTTTGTTAAAATAACTTGTAGTATCATCTTGACTTTGACCAGTAATAAATATGCCGACTAAGATAGATATGATTATAATACAAATTAGACCACAGACTATGTTATTAAAATTTTTATTAGATTTTTTATTTTTCATATTAAGAGAAATTCCTTTCATTGGTATTTTAAAAATTTATTGTATTATAGTAACATAAATATGTTACTTAGTCAATGTTTTTAGTGCCAAAAAAAGTAAAATAATAAAAATAATATAATTTTTATTATTTTATATTATTTACTATTGATTTTTTGATATAATTTGGTATATAATTAATACATATATTGAAAAAATTTTAGAAGGAGCCTCGAATTATGGATTGTTATAGTATGGAATGTAATTATGACGTGATGGAATGCCTGTCACAGGGAATTATTATAAAAAAAATATTTACTTCAGAAATAGAATATATTAATACTGCTATGAAAAAAATGTTGAATATATCACCAGATAGAGCTATAAAATCTATGAATGATATTATTCAAAATGAGTCTATATATGAGAATATAACAACAGAGATAATAAAAGACTTGCACGAGAAAAACCTTGCAAATGGGATTTTGTATTTTAATTATAGTAATGAAGTTATTAAACAAAGTAATTTTAAATGTAAATTTGTAAATAATGATAAAAACTTGATTATGTATGCATTTGATAACTCTACAGAGCTTTCTGCGGATAGTAAACTTAACTTGTTAGAGGTCACAGAGCTTTTGCCAAATGGTATAATGGTAATGGATATAGAGCCAGAGTTATCTATTACTTACGCTAATGAAGAACAATATAAGATATTAGACCTGAATAATAGCAAAGACGAATTTAATAAATTATTAAAATACTCTATATATGAAGAAGATAGAGACTGGGTGCTTTCTGAGATTTACGAGAACTTGCATAAACGTCAAAACGTAGATATAGAGTTTAGAATGAAAGGTAAGAGGAATAGTATTAAATGGGTTAGGCTTTATGGACGTGCTAAAGAGTCGGCAAACGGAGAAACTTTGTTTTATTCTAGTATAAAAGATATAAGCGATAGACGTGAAATAAATGATAAACTTCATATAGAACGCATATTGTTTCATAAGATAACAGAGATATCAGACGAGATAATATTTAGACTCGACTTAAAGACTAATATTATACAATTTATAAGCAACAGCTCATCTAAATTCGGTAATAACACATTTATGGAAAACTTTCCACAATCTTTTTTACAGCTTGATTTAATATACGAAGATGATATTCCTATTTTCCTTGACTTAGTAGAAGATATAAAAAAAGGTGCACATAAATACGTTGAATTTAGATATAAAACAGATAGTGGAGAACTTGAATGGTATAAACCAATATATACGTTTGTGAAAGATAGTAATGAGTTGCCGATATTAGTTATAGGGAAACTGGTTAATATAAATAATCAAAAAATCCTACAAGAACAAGCTAAAAAAGACTTATTGACGGGATTTTTAAATAAAGTATCCACCGAAGTTGAGATAAATGACTTAATAACTACCAGTAATTCAAACGAACACGCTTTATTTATAATAGATTTAGATAACTTTAAAGCTATTAATGATAATTTTGGACATCACTTTGGAGACTTTGTGTTAAAGGAGATATCGAGTGAGCTTAGGAATTGCTTTAGGAAAGATGATATACTTGGACGAATAGGCGGTGATGAATTTATAATAGTTATGAAGAACTGCGGAGATTTAAATATAGCGATGGAGAAAGCAGGACAAGTATGTAATAGGCTTCTTAAGACATATACATCATCAGAAGGAGAGAGCTATTCTATTTCAGGTAGTATAGGTATAGCGACATACCCAAAAGATGGCGAGACTTTTGAATTGTTGTATAAAAGAGCAGATAAGGCATTATATAATTCTAAAGAAACAGGAAGAAATAAATTTACTATATATGATAAAGACTTTACTAATCAATCATATAAGAATATGGGAGAAGGGGTAGTACCAGAGATAGAGTATATAGACCATATAAATAATAGTAAATACGAGGTAGTAGACTTTAGAGTAATAGAGGAAGTGCTAAGTTGTTTTTATGAACAAATAACGATAGAGAAGACTATAATAAAAATATTAAAATTTTTGTGTGAATATTATAAAATAGATAGGAGTTATATATTTATAGCGAACTATGCAAATACTAAATATATAAATACATATCAATGGGAGATAGAAGATATAGAGGTAGAGAGTAATACTAGAGAAATAGATGTAAAAGTATTTAATACTATTTTTGATAAGAGCAATACCCATGGCATTTTTCATACGAATAACCTAGATATACTTAATGATGCAGAGACACTTGATATAATAAATAAAGATAATATAAATTCTATTTGTTTAATAAAGTCTTTTAATATTAATCATAACCAAATGTTTATAGGTCTAGACGATTGCACCAAAAAAAGGATATGGACAAATAAAGATATAAAGACATTGTACCACGTTTCTAAAATAATATTTTTGATGTTATCTAAATGAAATAGTTAATAAAATAGAGATAATATAGA
>JAWXUY010000107.1:0-6461 GCA_044425885.1 bacterium
AAAATATATTCATAGTATTAATTAATCATTGTCAACATATTAATACAATATTAATATGTTATCTAATGGTAACATATATTCAAAAAAATATATACGAAAGTTATTCGGTGCTAACATCTTACTATAAAATTTTAACATTGTCAACCACACATGAAAATTTTTTTAATTTTTTTGAATTTTTAGTAAAATTTGTTATTTATTAATTAATTTGTTCTGGAATTGTTTTTACAAAACGAACAAAATAAACTATATGAAAAATCCAAACAAAAACTAGTATAATCCTACCTATAGGTACTTCCCCCATCGCTAAAAATCCTATTGCCATTAATCCCGTAATCATAGACAAAATCCTAATTTTTGTCTTATTTGTCATGCCCTCACCTTTTACAAATGTTTCTAAATTGTTTTTGTATAAATTGGTAGACTTAAACCAGTTATCTAATTTTTCACTGCTCTTGCCAAAGCAAACTGTAGCTAGTAACAAAAATGGAAAAGCAGGCATAAGAGGGAGTACAGCCCCTAGAGCTCCCAGCCCCAAACCTATAAACCCCACTATAATATATATTATTTTTTTCATGAGTTACTTCCCTTTCTTTTTTTTGATTTATACTTTATCGTGCAAATGACATGATATATTGCTAATCTTGGGTTATAAATTAACATTCTTGGTCCAGAAAATTTCATAACTTTTCTTATTTGTTCTTTCATCTTTGGTGAATAACATTGAGTTTCACAATTCGCACAAAAGTTTTTTGTTTCTTTATGTCTACACAACTCAATTCTTTTTTTTGCATATACTAATAAAGAGTCACAATCCGAACACAAACTTAATTCAGTTTTTTCACCAGTACAGTTTTTTTTGCAATACAATTTTATCATAAATTCGATAATTTTTTCTTCGTTCAAAATAATCATACTATTTAATTTTAAATTTAACCAATTTAAACACTAAATAGCAACTCCTTTCATTAAGTTTTAAAAATATTTGTTAGTATAGCATAACAAATATTTTATTGCAATAGATTAATAATAAAAATTTAATAAAAACCTATAAAATTTATTATTAAAATAATTAAAGTATAAAATAAGATAGATGTTATTGACAAAAAAACAAAACCATGATATTAAAATCAAGTGTTATTAAGATGTAAATATCGCCATTAAAACGCTTTAAATAATGCCTATGCTATTGTATTTTTGTATAATTAAAAAAATAAAAAATTAATTTAAATAATTTATATAATTAATTGACTTTATGTATAAAATATGATATTATTATGTAGGCATAGAATAAATTTATTATTTTTTGTCCGTAATACGTATGATTTTTGATTAAATTAATTATATGTGTTTTTAAAAAATGTGCCAATAATATTTATTATAAATTATCAAAATAATTATAAATTATAAGTAGTATTTTTTTTAAAAAATATTAAAAGAGGAGGAATACTTATGCAAATCTCAAACAACGTAAATTCTTTATATAGCACTCAAAGTAGTGAATTACAAAGAAGTTCGACTAATCAAAATCAAAAAAGTAATGACAAAAAAAGCAGTTCATCTATGGAGCAACAAGTTCAACAACAATCTATACAACAAAATGTTGACAAGCAAGTAGCGGCGCAAAAAACTACTACTAACAAAGCTGAAACGGCTAAACTTGATATTAAACAAGCAGAAGTGAAACAAGCTGAAGTTAAAAAAGCTAGTACACAATCTTCACAAGTTAAGAGCTCTAGTGCAAAATCTCAAACAGCGCAAGTTAAAAAAACAGATGTTTCTTCACAAGCATCTCAAACTAAACAAGCGTCTCAGGTTAAAAGCTCAAGTGCTAAAACTCAAACATCTCAAGTTAAAAAATCAAGCGTTCAATCAGCAGCTCAGCAACAAGCATCAGCTAACGCTCAAGCTCAAACAAAAGCTAAAGCTGTGCAAGAAAGTCCAGTTTTAAAATCTGTTCAAACTAAAATAGATACTAATACTGACTTAAATGTTAAAGAAATGGATTACTTAAAACAAGCTGACTCTAATCAATATGAAGTAACTTCAGATAGACAACAAAAAGCTTCAGAATTTAAATCACAATTAGAAAGCTCTGGTTCTCAACAAGAGTTTAACCAAGTTGTGGAATCTAAAGTTAATGAATACTTAGAAGAATTTAGTAGCAGTACAGAGCCAGATCAAAGTAGAGTTCAAGAATTCTTAAAAATGGCAGATGAAGTGTCTAAATTCCAAGATACAGAAGCTTATGCTCAATTAACAACTGAAACTGAAAATGCTCCAAAACCACAAGAACCTTCTGAAGCTCAACTCGCTTTCAAAGAGCAACAAGCAGAGACAGAAGTTAGACAAGAGCAATTAAAAGCAGAATATCTTGCTGATGTTGAATTACAACAAGAAACAAGAGCTGAAATAGTTGCTGAACAAGTAGAACTTTTAATGAGTGAAAATGATGCTGAGAATGTAAAATACTTAGCTGAAGATGAAACTGGTGCTATATCTGAAATGCAGTCTCAAAGTGAACAAACAGGTCTTGACAAATTAGAAGCTTTAAAAGAAGCTTTTAACAATTCTAGTACTCAAGAAACTACTTCTGTTACAAATCCAGCAATTAGTGTATATGCTAATTCATCAGCATCTACAAGCAAAGTTCTTGATATTGTATCATAACTTTAAAAATTTAAACTAAACAAGATAAAAGCTTTATTTATAATTTATTATATTATTATTGGCGCATATTTTATAATATAAGATTAAAACTATTAAATTAAAAAGAGAATTAAATTAATATAATTATTTAATTCTTTTTTTAATTATTTAATTATTTAATTATTTAATTATTTTTATATAAACAAAAAAATACTAGTATAAAAATACTAGTATTTTTTTTGAAAATTTTAAGATTAGTTATTAGTTATTATCTATAAAATCCATTATTTCTTTTATTGTTGAGTGCGCTATAGCTTTTTCAGCAAATTCTTTTACTTCAGCATAGTTAGACTCTCTTATTTGTTTTTTAACAGTATTTATTTCTGTAGCTGACATAGAGAATTCGTCAAGACCTAAACCTAATAAGATTTTAGCAGCTTTTGCATCGCTCGCAAATTCTCCACACATACCAACTTTTGTATTATGTTTGTGTCCTGCATCTATTACAGTTTTTATACTTCTTAATACTACTGGATGGAATGAGTCATACATATTTGCTATTTTTTTGTTTCCTCTATCTACTACTAGCATATATTGAGTTAAGTCGTTTGTTCCTATACTAAAGAAATCTACGTGTTTTGAAAATTCTTCTGCTAATATTACAGAAGCTGGAGTTTCTATCATCATACCAACTTCGATTTTTTCGTCAAATGCTACGTTAGCATCTCTTAAATCTTGTTTGCATTTTTCTAAAATTTCATTTGATGCAATAAGCTCCTCTACTGAGATTATCATTGGGTACATTATTCTTACGTATCCAAATGCGCTTGCTCTTAAAATAGCTTTTAATTGAGCTTCAAATACTTCTGGCATATCTAAACAAATTCTAATCGCTCTCCAGCCTAAGAAAGGATTTTCTTCAAATTCAAATTCATAATATGGTAATGATTTATCACCACCTATATCAAGAGTTCTGATAGTTACTTCTTTTCCGTTGCATAATTCAGCTGATTTTTTATATACTTCAAATTGCTCATCTTCTGTTGGGAATTGAGTGTTGTCCATATATAAAATCTCACTTCTAAATAAACCAATACCGTCTATATTTGTTTTAACAGCATTTTCAACATCTGTTAAGCTACCTACGTTTGCACATAAGTAAACTCTATGTCCATCAGTTGTTTCAGCATCTAAATGCTCAATTTCTTTAAGTAATTCTTCAGCTTTTTCAAATTCTTCTTTTAATTTATTGAATTTTTCTATATCGCTATCTTCTGGGTTTACTACTATATCGCCTTTTGAAGCGTCCATAGCTAATATATCTCCAGTTTTTACGCCTTCCATTATACCGCTTACTCCTACAAGCGCTGGTAATTTTAAGCTTCTTGCTATTATAGATACGTGGCTTGTTACTCCGCCTAATTCAGTAACAAATCCTTTTACATAGTTTAAGTCTATGAGAGCTGTGTCAGATGGAGTTAAATCGTCTGCTATTATAATTACTTCTTCTTTTATAGCTTCAAATGGGTTAATACTAACTCCTTTGATTTTAGACATAATTCTAGCTCCGATATCTTTAACGTCTGCTGAACGTTCTTTCATATACTCGTCTTCCATCATACTAAAAATAGATGCTATCTGCTCTATAGAGCTAGATACGGCAACCTCTACGTTTTGGTTATCGTCTTTGATTTTATCTAAAACAGAATCATATAATGATGGATCTTCTAAAATCATACTATGCCCTTGAAATATATCCGAAGACTCGCAAAGCACTGCAATTTCTTCTTTTGATTCCGCTAAAGCTTTCTCAAATTTCGCAATCTCGCCTTCTTTATCTGATGGGCTATATGTAGCTGGTGATAAATCTGCTTTCTCTATTACAAATGCTTTACATATTACTACTCCTTTAGAAGAAGTTTTCTCAACAAAAAAATTTTTAGACATTTTAAATACCCCTTTATCCTTATATTTTAAATTTTATATTTTTTTATACAATTTTTCTTTTAAAAAACTTTATATTACCTATTCTTATCCCAAAATACCCAAATAGTCCTAATTATTTTAATTAAGACTATCTAGTTATTTTATGTCTATTATTCCCCTAAACCGCTTTTTACTGCTTCTACAAGTGTTTGTAAATCTTCGTTTTCTGATCCACCTGTACATTGAATTGTAATAGCATCTCCACATTTAATACCAGCTGCCATTATGTTTAATACGCTTTTTGCATTTAATACTTTTTCTTTATGTACTATTTTTACGTCTGATGCACATTTAGTTGCTATTTTAGCAAATTCCCCTGCTGGACGCATATGTAAACCTGCTGTATTTTCGATTGTAAGTGTTTGTTCTACCATTTTTAAAATCTCCTTTATACTTTATAATTTAATAATTTAATAATTTAATAAGCCTACCAAGAGCATTCTTATTGTTAATATATTGTCATTATAATATTTTTTTTTACTTATGTCAACAGTTTTAATGTTCTCTTTTTAAAATATTTTAACTAAAATTTTACATAATTTAACTACTATATTTTGTGCAACACTACTAATTTATAATATTTATTATATTTATTATTATAAATTATATTCAGATATGATTATATTACCATAGTTATCTATGTCTATTAACATATCCAGTACTTCACTAAAAAAAGAAATTGGTACGTAAGTTGTTCCATTTACTAATTCAGGCGCAAATTCAAGCTCTTTTTCAAATTTGTTTTGAGTTATGTATTTGTTTAAATTTAGAGTGATATATGATATATCTACTCCATATCTCGTTATTTTTATAGGTTCTTCTAAAGATACCCATTGAACTTCATATTCAAAATATTCTAATATCTCTCTTAATGGCGTCATTTTTACATTGTAGTTTGATTTTGAGTAAAACTCATTTATTTTGAAATTATTTATATTATCGCTTATTACTTCAAATATTATATTACCTTTTTGAGAAAATGTTAGCTCTCCTGCACCATAAATAATATGTATATTAGTATTTTTTATATAAAATGCTGTATTAGCATCGACTTTTTTATATGTAATATTTTGATTCGAGGCTTCGTTTAAAATAATTTTATTTACATAGCTATAGCCATTGCTTCCTAAAATTTCATTTATACTAACCAGACTATTATTAGATATATCTATATTAAGTGATTTTACTTCTGTTTCTCCAGTATTTACGTTTTTAAAATAAAGTATAATTGATAGATAGTCATCGCTGAGTATAGCATCGTACGATATATCTACTATTTTTTGATTAGAAGAATATGTTGAAGATATTTTATCTATTTCCGATTTTATTCTATTATTTACCTCTAACTGAAACCAAGTGCTACCTAAATTTCCAATTAATGGATAATTTCCTGTTAAGATTATATTATTAGTGGCGTTGACGATATTTAAGTTAATGCTTGTATCGTATTTAATTCCTTTTTTAGAATTAGAGTTGTTGTTGCTATTGGCGTAGACTATTTCTAAAGCGCTATTATTTATGTTAAATTTATTGCCAATATCTAAATTATTGCAATTACTATAAACAACAAACACAAATCCTATTATCATATTTTTTATTATTATATTTTTTTTCATTAATCATAACCTCCTTTCTTTAATTTATAATATCTATTATACAGTTAATTTCTTAAAAATTCCATTACAATAATATTACAAATATTTTCTAAAAAAAATACCTGAATATACTTACTTTTTATGGCTCTAAATTATGTTTATTTTCAGTCTTCTTTAATTTGAGACCATTTCTTTAATTTTTTATAAATATTATAAATTAAATTTTAATTA
>JAWXUY010000108.1:0-6339 GCA_044425885.1 bacterium
TATGGCTAGGAACAATTGTTTGCATAGTCTGATAGAGTATAATAATTTGGCATCTATACTCCCAACACTTTATAAAGAGCAGTACGGCAAAATAATGTAAAATTAAAATAGGAGATTATAAATAATATGAATATAGTGTTACACGAGCCAGAAATACCACAAAATACAGGAAATATAGCAAGAACTTGCGTCGCTACGAGTACGACTTTACACTTAATAAAGCCTTTAGGATTTTCTATAGATGATAAAGCAGTAAAGAGAGCAGGAATGGACTATTGGGATAAGCTAGACTTGAGAGTTTACGAGAACTACGAAGAATTTTATTACAAAAATAAAAATGCTAAAATATGGTTTGGAACTACTAAAGCACATCATATTTATACAGAAGTAAGCTACTCAGAAGATGACTTTATAATATTTGGAGCAGAGAGTAAAGGTATACCAGAAGAAATATTGGTTAATAATGAGGAGACGTGTATAAGAATACCTATGATAGAGGGTTGTAGGAGCTTAAACTTAGCAAACTCAACTTGTATAGTGCTTTATGAGGCTCTAAGACAGCAGAAATTTGCTAATTTAGAGGCACACGGTGAATTGCATAGACTGAACTGGAATTAAGATAATAATAAGGGGAAATTTTATTCAAATGCTTAAAAATAAATTAGGGATAAAATCACAAGCAGAACTTGCAATAGAAGAAGAAAGAATAAGTAAAATTAAAGCATATAAGCTTTTTGACGAAAACATATTGGATACGATGGAAGTTGGAACGTTTTTGGGGCTATCAGAAATACACAAGTACTTGTTTGATGATATTTATGATTTTGCTGGAAAAATAAGAGATGTTAATATAGCAAAAGGAAATTTTAGATTTGTACCTGTTATGTACTTGGAAGAATCACTTAAAAATATAGATAAGATGCCACAGAGTAGCTTTGAGGAGATAATAGAGAAATACGTTGAGATGAATATAGCCCACCCATTTAGGGAGGGTAATGGTCGTAGTACAAGAATTTGGTTGGACTTGATGCTAAAAATAAACTTGAAAAAAGTTGTTAACTGGGATAAAGTAGATAAAAACGACTACTTGCTTGCGATGGAGCGTAGCCCTGTTAAAGATATAGAAATAAAATACTTGTTAAATAAAGCGCTTACTGGTGATATAAACGATAGAATGGTTTATATAAAAGGTGTAGATGCTAGTTATTATTACGAGGGATTTAATATTTATAGAACGAGTGATTTAATATAGGAGAGATTAATAATTAATATGAGTTTAAATAAAAATTATAAATTAAGCGACTATGGGGTAAGCGATAGATTTTTGAGCCAAGCTGGTATATACCCTGAACTAAGATTAGCAAGAGTGATAGGACAATATAGGAATGAATATAAAATAGTTAGTGAAGTCGGAGAAACAAAAGCTAAAATTTCTGGTAAGCTGAGGTTTGACATAAAAGAGCTTGTTAACTTTCCGACTGTGGGTGATTTTATAATGGTAGATGTCGAAGGCAATGTTATACACCAAGTGCTTACAAGAAAGAGCGTTTTCGTTAGAAGCGCAGTAGGAGTAAGCGAACAAGGGCAGAGCGTGGCATCTAATATAGATAATATATTTATATGTATGTCGCTTAATAATAATTTTAACTTGAGTAGGCTTGAGAGATACTTGGGGATTGCATGGGATAGCGGTGCTACTCCTATTATTTTGCTTACTAAGTCGGATTTAGTAGAGAGTAGCGAACTAGAAAAATTAATAAGTGAAGCAGAGAAAGTATCTTGCTACGCAGATATTATAACGACTTCAGCATTTGATGATAGTTTAATTAAAGACTTAGGCAAGTATATTAAAGCAGGAACTACTTCGGCGTTTATAGGCTCGTCTGGGGTAGGAAAATCGACGCTTATTAATAAATTAATAGGAGAAAAAGTGCTAGATACAGCTGATATTGGAAAAGGTGATAAGGGTAGGCATACGACTACTAATAAGGAGATGTTTATATCACAACTAGGAGGCGTTTTAATAGACACGCCAGGTATGCGTGAATTAGGAATAGAGAGCGCTAATTTGAGTAAGACCTTTGAGGATATAGAGGAGCTTACGAAGATGTGTAGGTTTAGCGATTGCACGCATATGAATGAGCCAAATTGTGCTATAATAGAGGCTTTGGAAAGCGGAGAACTGGATAAAAGAAGATTTGAGAATTATAATAAAATTAAAACTGAAGCTGGTTACGATGGTCTAAGTGCTAAAGAAATAGAAGTTAAGAAGCTAGAGCGTATGTTTAAAGAAGTAGGCGGAATGAAGAATATGCGTAAGTTTGCAAAGGAAAATTATAAAAATAAATAAAAATAAAAATAAATAAAATGAGGTGTAATAAATATGGATTTACAAGAAAAAAAAGAGATAGCATTAAAATCAATGATTAAGGCATACGAACAACTAGAAGAATATGAACTAGAAAGTATAAGTATAAAAATAGATAAAGATAAATTTAATAATAATATTAATAATTTGCTAAAGATTACAGATTCTAAAATAGGAGGATATTTTTATATACCAAAAAGCGTAAGTGATATACCTAAAGGTATCAACGGAAACCCACTTATGTTACTAGCACAGCTTAATTTAAGCGATTTACCTGAAAATATTTTTCCGCTAGATAAAGGTATAATACAAATTTTTATTGACTTGGAAGACGATTGTTATGGGCTTGATTTTGAAAACCCTACTAATGGGAGTAGTGGTCATAAGGTAGTATATTATGAAAATATATTAGGGGAAGAAGAATATTTGTCAAGACAAGAGTTAGACGAGTTATTTAAAAAAGAATATTTAGAAGATGAAGAAGATGATGACTGGAATCAAGATAATTATTATAGTTACTGGGAATGTAGTCCTATTAATATGGGCGAACTGCCGTTATTATTTAGCGTTATAACTAATAAGTTATCTTGTTGTGATAATAAAGTTGAAGAGCTATTTATAAAAAACTGGAATAAACTTTGTCCAGATATACAAATAACAAGTAATTATTATCAAGAATTACCACAAGAAGTAACCTATATGTTTTATGATACATTTAACTTATTTAGTGATAATAGCGGACATAAAATGTTAGGATATCCTTGTTTTGTTCAGAGTGACCCAAGAGGGTATATGAGTAATGGCAAAGATTATAATATATTATTATTTCAATTAGATAGCGAGCTTAGTACATGGCATAAAGTAGAGCAAAAGTATGATATTTGCTGGGGTGATGCTGGTATATGTAACTTTTTTATAAAAGAAAGTGATTTAAAAAACAAAGATTTTTCCAACGTGTTATATAATTGGGATTGTTCTTAAAGTGATATATATAATATATATTATAATATTTTTTGCTTGTACTTCGGTTAATTTTATGTTAAAATAATAGTATGATTAAATAATAAATGATGATAAATATTAAAAATATAAAATTAAATTTAGAAAGGAAGTAAAATTATGATAGCAAATGTAAATGATATGTTCAATCAAATAGTAGCTAATATTAATGCCACTACTCCTATACAATTAAATACTTATTCGACTCATGTAGTAAGTAGCGTTTCTTCGGCTAATTCCACTGGAATAATATCTCAAGAAGAAATTGATGCCAAGACTCTTGACTCTAGTTTCGCAGACGTTATTATGCAGGTTATGGCTAACCAAGAGTATAACTCTAATGATTTTAGTAACTCAAGTAGTTATAATAGTCTTGCAACTGCTTTAAATACAACAACAACAACCGACAGTATTTCAAACGCTTTAAGTGCTCTAAGTATTTCTCCAAGCGATAGTCTTTTAAACGCTATAAATGCGTTATACGAAAAAGAAAAAATAGCCAATGCTAGCGCTAGTACTAACATAAGTCAAGAAAGTCAAGATAATACAGACGAGAATATAGCAAGTACGATAGTTGCAATGAGCAATTCTAATATTGTAAGCGTAAGCGAAGAAGAAAACGAAGTAGAGGCTGTAGAGAGTAACATAATTTCAGTAAGTAATTCTACTGCTGTAAGTACGAACGTCGACAATACTTTAACATCTTCTATTAATACTTATTCTACGAATTATTTAGATGCAAGTAGTATATCAGGTAACAATTCTACTATACAGTCTGCTATTGCCGTGGCTTCTCAAAAATATGATTTAGACGAGAATTTAATAAGCGCAGTAATTAAGACAGAAAGTAACTTTAATCCGTCAGCTGTTTCGTCGGCTGGAGCGGTAGGGCTTATGCAACTTATGCCTTCGACTGCTTCAAGCTTAGGAGTTACGAATGCTTATGATATTTACCAAAATGTAGATGCAGGAACTAAATATTTAAAACAGCAATTAGATAAATTTGAAGATATAGAGCTTGCACTGGCGGCTTATAATGCTGGACCTGGAAATGTTCAAAAGTATGACGGTATACCGCCTTTTACAGAAACACAAAATTATGTGCCTAAAGTGTTATCGGCTTATGAACAGTTTGAGAGTGAAAGCTATATTTAATATAATAATTTAGTGGCTGGGTGATTTTTATGATAAATACTAAAGATACTAAAAATAAAGCTTACTGAGATAATTTTGAAGAACAAGATAAAATTCAAAATATGAAAGCTGTTAGAGGTGGAGCTTGTATATACGTTCCTATAATAGGATTTATATTATCTTTTAAGTTTATAAAAGACGACAAAAAAGAGTTATACACTTGTATGCTAGCTACTATTTTTGGAATAATGATTAGAATTATTTTTTAATAATTTAATAATTTAAACTAAAAAAACACGTATTATAATTATATAATATGTGTTTTTTGTTGATAACTTTATATTATCAGTATGCTATTACTCTGTAATTTTAGCGTGATTAACTTTTACTCCAGGTCCCATAGTAGATGAAAGCACTACGCTTTTTAAATACTGACCTTTTGCAGCAGATGGTTTAGCTTTGATTACAGCGCCCATAAGAGTTTGAAAGTTTTCTTCAAGTTTTTCAGTACCAAAAGATACTTTTCCGATTGGAGCGTGTATGATATTAGTTTTATCAAGACGGTATTCAATTTTACCAGCTTTAATTTCTTCTACTGCTTTAGTAACGTCCATCGTAACTGTACCAGCTTTAGGATTAGGCATAAGACCTTTAGGTCCTAATACTCTACCAATACGTCCTACAAGTCCCATCATATCAGGAGTAGCAACGATTACATCAAATTCAAACCAGTTTTCGTTTTGAATTTTAGATACTAATTCTTCAGCTCCTACATAGTCAGCGCCAGCTTTTTCAGCTTCTTCAGCTTTAGGTCCTTTAGCAAATACTAAAATTCTAGCTTTTTTACCAGTTCCGTGTGGTAATACTACAGCCCCTCTTACTTGTTGGTCTGCGTGTTTACTATCTACACCAAGTCTTATATGAGCTTCAACTGTTTCATCGAATTTTGCAACAGATGTTTTCATAGTAAGCTCAATAGCTTCGTTAGTATCATAAAGCATAGCTTTATCAACTAATTTTTCTTTTTCAAGATATTTTTTTCCTCTTTTCACTATAGTTCCTCCTTATGTGGTAATTACGAGGCTCATTCGCCTCTCCCACTTATTTTAATAATTTATTATTCTACTACTATTCCCATACTTCTAGCAGTACCAGCTATCATGCTCATAGCACTTTCAAGAGAAGATGCATTTAAGTCAGGCATCTTTAATTCAGCTATTTTCTTAATCTCATCTTGTGAAATTGTAGCAACTTTTGTTTTATTAGGAACCCCTGAACCAGATTCAATTTTACAAGCTTTCTTTAAAAGAACAGCTGCTGGTGGAGTTTTAGTAACGAATGTATAACTCTTATCTTGATAAACTGTAATAACTACAGGTATAATAAGACCAGCGTCTTTTGATGTTCTTTCATTGAATTCTTTACAGAATCCAGGAATATTTACACCATGTTGTCCAAGTGCTGGACCAACTGGTGGAGCTGGAGTAGCTTTACCAGCTGCTATTTGTAATTTAATGTAACCAGATATTTTCTTTGCCATTTTGGCACCTCCTAAGTATTGTGGTATTTAACGGGGGTCTCTTATAAATTTACCCTCCCACGTACAAAAATATTTATTATTTAATATTTTTATACATATAATTAATTTTAATAATTTAATTTAGCTTATTAGCTTAATGATTTAACTTGGTGAAAATCTAACTCAACTGGTGTCTCTCTACCAAAAAAGTTAACGTTAACTATTATAGAACGTTTATTCATATTAACTTTTTGTACAACCCCACTTGATTTAGCGAATGGTCCGTCATTTACAAGCACCACGTCGCCTATTTCTATAT
>JAWXUY010000109.1:0-6303 GCA_044425885.1 bacterium
ATTATATTAATTATATTTACCTATATCTTTTCTACAAAAACAGTCCTCAAATTTTATAACTTCTAAAGCTTTATAAGATTTTTCTATAGCTTTAGATACGTCCAGTCCTTGCGACATAATACCTAAAACCCTTCCTCCATTTGTTATAAATTTTTCTTCATTTGGAGAAGTATTAGGCTTTATAGTCGTTCCAGCATGATAAATATAAGTATCTTTAGACCCTTTAAATTCATCTAGACCAAATATCTCATAGCCTTTTTCATAAGCGTCTGGATATCCGCCAGATGCAAGTATTACACAAGCTGTAGAAAAATCTTCCCATTCTATTCTTACATCTTCAAGTTTACCATTTATACAAGCTTCTATTATATCAACAAAATCTGTCTTAAGTCTTGGTAGTACTACTTGTGTTTCAGGGTCACCAAATCTAGCATTATACTCTATAACTTTAGGACCTTTGGACGTTAGCATTAAACCAAAAAACAATACTCCTTTAAAAGGTCTGCCCTCTTGAATTAAAGCGTCCATCGTAGGCTTAAATATCTTATTCATACACTCTAAAGCAATATCCGACGTATAATGGCTACTAGGTGAAAGCGTTCCCATACCACCAGTATTTGGACCTTTATTACCGTCAAAAGCTTTTTTGTGGTCTTGTGCTGAAACCATAGGTATTATAGTCTTGCCATCACAAAAACATAAAATAGAAACTTCATGCCCTGTCATAAATTCTTCTATTACAACGTTTTCACCAGATTTACCAAATTTTTGGTCAAGCATAATATCTTTAAGCGCTTCTTCTGCTTCTTCCAAAGTATTGCTTATTAAAACGCCTTTCCCAAGCGCTAGACCGTCTGCCTTAATAACTATCGGCAAACTCAAAGTTTTTATATAATCACTCGCTTCTTCATAGCTTGAAAAATTTTGATATCCCGCTGTAGGAATATTATACTTTTTCATAAGGTCTTTAGAAAAAGCCTTACTACCCTCTATAATAGAGGCTTTCTTATCAGGACCAAATATTTTAAGATTATGTTTCTCAAACTCATCTACTATTCCCGCCACGAGAGCATCGTCCATAGCCGAGATAGTTAAATCTACTTCATTTTTTTTCGCAAATTCAATTAAAGAGTCAAAATCCATTGGATTAATATCTACAAGCTCTGAATAATTACCTATAGCATAATTACCAGAAGCCGAATAAATTTTACTTACTCTTTTAGACTTAGATAAACAACGTACAATAGCATGTTCTCTACCTCCCCCGCCAACTACTAATATTTTCATAAAAAATTCTCCTAATTAATTTAATTTATTTTAATTTATTTTATTTTATTTTATAAACTTAACATAATTATCTACTATCTTTATTTTATTATCTTTTATTAAGTTAATCGCATCTGTTAATATTTCCCACTCTGCTTCTACCATCACCCTTTTTTGAAGTATTTCAGGCGTGTCATCATCTAGTACTTGCACCGCTTTTTGTATAATAATAGGTCCAGCATCGGCTTCCTCAGTCACAAAATGGACGCTCGCTCCTGTAAGCTTTACTCCCCTTTTTAAAGCACCCTCATGTACTTTAAGTCCATAGTAACCCTCTCCAGCAAAAGCTGGTATAAGTGATGGGTGAATATTAATCATCTTGTTCTCATAATGCTTAATAAAATCATTTGAAATTATAACCATAAATCCAGCTAAAACTACCAAGTCTACTTGTTTCTCCGCAAAATATTTTATAATAGCCTGCTCAAACGCTTTTTTATTCTCAAAATCTTTTATCTTAAAACATATATTATCTATGTTATTATCTTCGGCTCGTTTAAGGGCGTAAGCATCTTCTTTATTACTCACTACTGCCACTATCTCTGCATCTTTAATAATATTATTATTAATATTATCTATAATAGCCTGTAAATTAGTCCCTCCGCCTGAAACAAGTACGCCTATTCGAAACATATTTTAATCTCTCCTTTAGAGCCGTTCTCTGGTTTAGATATATCTCCGATTATATACGCATCTTCGCCAAGTTCTTTAAGTGCTTTTAAAGTCTTAGATACGTCGCTCTTATCTATAGCCAAAACTAGTCCTATACCCATATTAAAAGTAGAGTACATATTTAATTTATCTACATTGCCCTTTTTCATTATTAAATCAAATATAGGTAAAATCGGAAAGCTTCCGTCTTGAATAGTTATATTAAGATTTTCTGGTACCATACGTGGTATATTCTCCACAAATCCACCGCCTGTTACATGGCTAATCCCTTTTATATCTACTTGCTTAATTAACTCAAGTGCTGTCTTAACATATATTTTAGTCGGTGTTAATAAAGCCTCTCCTAGTGTTTGTCCTAATTCTTCATAGTGCGTATTTAAATTATCTAAATTATTTACGTCAAATATTTTTCTTACTAGTGAGTATCCATTTGAGTGTACTCCGCTTGATGCTACTCCTATTAAAACATCTCCGTCTTTTATATTCTTACCTGTAATAGCTTTAGTATTATCTAAAATCCCTACTGTAAAGCCTGCTAAGTCATACTCGTTTTCTGGATAAAAATCTGGCATCTCTGCTGTCTCCCCACCTATAAGTGAGCAATTAGACATAACGCATCCTTTAGAAATACCCTCTACTATCTTTGCTATCTTCTCTGGAAAATTCTTACCGCAAGCAATATAATCTAAGAAAAACAAAGGCTCTGCTCCGCTACAAACTATGTCATTAACGCACATAGCTACTGCGTCTATGCCTATAGTATCATGCTTATCAAGTAAAAAAGCCAATTTTAATTTAGTCCCAACTCCATCAGTTCCTGAAACCAATACTGGTTCTTCCATATCTTTCGCTTGGCTTATAGAAAAAAGTCCCCCAAATCCACCCAAGTCCGACATAACCTCTTTCCTAAAAGTAGATTTTACAGAGCTTTTCATAAGCTCAACCGCTTTATATCCTGCTTCAACGTCAACGCCTGCTGATTTATAATCCATATAACATTTATTTGCTACTAAAAAATATGGACAAATAATTATTAATTATTAATTTGTCTAGTAGCTTCTCCTTTTTTTTATTATTTTTTATTTTTTTTACTTTTTTTACTTTTTTTACTCAAAGACATCGTATTTTCTCGATTGTCTTTATCACACTATTATAATAACATAACTTTTTTATAAAAGTCAATATATAAAAAAACATAAAAAAATATATAAAAAATATAAAAAAATACAAAAAAATAAGATAGATTTCTTACTTATAAAATCCTCTTATTTTTTTATCTAGCTTTATCTAAAAATTTATTATATAATCTAAATACTAAAGTCTATCGTCTTTAATATCATCTGTCTCTATACCTTGTGCTTTTAATTCTAATCTTTTCTTTTCTTTCATTGCTATTTTATTTTTGTACATATCACTATCTGCTTCGTCGAATAATTCTCGCATTGTAAGAGTTTTTGTGTCCTCTGTAGTTATGCTATACCCTACCGCAAACGACAACTTAAATGGTTTACTCCCTGTTTCATTAAGGTTTGTAACCAAAAAATTTAATTCTTCTATGTATAGTTTTATATCCTTCTCCTCTACGCTTGAAAAATATGCCATAAATTCATCTCCTCCATATCTACCTACAAATACTTCATATGAAAATATCTTTGTGGCATCTTTGAGTTGTGTAGCAAAACAAGCTATAAGAGAGTCACCTGCTCTATGACCTAAAGAGTCATTTGTCTTTTTAAGGTCGTTTAAGTCAAAGATTAATATCGCTCTCTCACGTCTCTTATCTGGATTTACAGCGTTCTTTAATATCTCTTGGCATTTAGTTCTATTATATAATCCTGTAGATAAGTCAATAAACATATCCTTTGAGAGTTCTTTATTTTTCTGTAACTCCGATAAAGTATTAAATAAAATTTTAATTAATACAATTCCCATTAAAAAGACGTGTACCATAAGTACATCTTCAAGCATATCAACAAAAGAAGATAATTCGTTCACGTAAGCTGAGACCGCTCTCGTAGTACTTGTTGATAAGTCATAATGGCTTTCGCTAGAAGCAAATAATAAATCTCTATTCCCATCTGCTCTAAAATTAATTACTGCATCTTTAAATTCAAAAAATAAGTTAGTGTATTCTTCAATAATAGCACATATCTCAGGGTTTTCTTTAAAATAAGTACTATCGCTATTATTAGGAGATGGTAATTTTGAAGCTATTTCATAAAGAGAAGCTATTAAATCTTCGTCATAATTATCCTCAAGTTCAAGTTTTGCTACTCTTTGAACTCCAGAGCTTAGGGACTCTATGTACGTTAAGCCTAGGGCATCTATTTCTAAAACATTATCTTTTAATTGGCGGTAACCTCCTACAGCAAAAAGGGATATTGATAAAAGTATCAATAAAATCTTAAATATATCTAATTTATTATTTTTTGAATTTGACATCAATTTCAGCTCTTTTCTATATTAAATTTTTATGAATTTTATTATTAATTATATAATATCATAGTTTATCTTAAATATCAACCATTATTTAATTAAATTAATATATTTTTTTAATATAAAAAACCTAGTATTTAATTAATAATTCTATTAAATACTAAGTTTTATATTTATAAAATATTTTATAAATTTTTATTTTAAATAGGACTTAAATTAAATATTTCTTTAACTTTATCTTCTTTTCCGTGCATTACGATTTTTCCGTTATATAAAACTATTAAATCATCTTCGTTCAGGGTAAGAATTAATCTTGAATAAAATAATTTTAACGTTTTGTGTGTTGTTTTATCTTCTTGGATTATACTATAGTTATCAGTAAATTTTGTATTAGATTTACTCGCTAAGTATATAAAAAATTCTTTTTCTCCTACATATCTAATAGCTCTATATTTAGAGTAGTATTTATTATTAAATATTACTTGAGTACTTGCTGAAATACTACTATCTAATGTTAAAGCCTCTACAGAAATATCATGAATAGTTGAGTCAAATATCCATATGTAATCTTTATACTTTAGGATATTATTAGGATAATCAATTAATCTAGTTATATTGTCAGTAGCTAGAACATATGGATGCATATTTAAGTATCCTATCAAGCTATCATCTATATCTTGATTAATTCTAGCTAATTCATTAACCTTACTTTTAAATATATCTGTAGTATTATCATATATACCTATATCTACTATTGAGTTAAGCTCATTTATTCGTAAAGTATCTCTATTATTAAAAGGAACTCCGTATAATCCTAAATTAGTACTTTTTGGAATAGCAGTAAATTCGACGTTAATTTTAATCACACCACTACTTAAAGTAAGTTATAAGTTATAAATTATAACTTATAAATCAGTAGCTTATCCTTTCTTAATATTATTTTTTTTTTCTAAAGTGTTTTAATTTTCAATATTAACTGATTCTTCTTGATTATTTTGAGTCTCATCAACAATCTCAACCGATTCTTCTTCTAATCCATCAGTTTCACTATTAGTCTCGTTTTCAGTTTCGTTTTCAATTTCTTCAACAGTTTTATTAAAGTATTTATCTTTAAATTCTTCCATAGAAAGATCTGTAACATATGCATTGATGTCTAAATCTAACAGTTTACAATGAACAAATTCAGTGAAACCTGCAATCAAAGAGTATCTGCCATCTTCTTCCGATTTAACAACAACTTTTCCATGAACTCTATCACGTGTATCTTTATGCGTTTTAGTATAAAAATTAATTACACCTTTCATATGCTCATCTTCTTTTAGGTACACTTTAGAAATATCTATCATCTCAAATTCTTCTTCTTTAAAAAGGTGTGTCCATTTTATAGCTGTCTTGTTGAATTTTTCTTGTTTATTAATTCTTTTTTTATTCTTCTTACTTTTATCTGATTTTAATATTACGTCATGAGTTTTTAAATATATAAAAGGTGAATTATTCTTAGTTTTACGAGCCTGTATCTCTCCGCTAATAATTAACTCTTTATTATAGTCATCTGGGCTAATCTTATCCCAAATATTTTTATTAAATTCAACGTAAACTAAGCTTTTATATTTATCATTATTATTTATTCTAGTGTTAAGAGTAAAAAAAACTTTACTATCTGTTCTTTTAATACCTTCTTTATTTATTTTTCCACAAATTTTAAGTTTATTACTAAACATACGATTATTTATAACCTTTCTC
Organism: bacterium; assembly: GCA_044425885.1. Classification (GTDB taxonomy): domain Bacteria; phylum Bacillota; class Clostridia; order Lachnospirales; family CAG-274; genus Tyzzerella. The sequence goes on from JAWXUY010000109.1 coordinate 6,178, forward strand.
TTTTATAGTTTTTTTAAAATTTTAACTAATTCTTAGTCTTAATTTTTGAAATAGAATTATAAAAAATATCTGCTTGACTTGATAATTCTTCTGCTGCCGCCGCTGATTCTTCGCTAGTAGCTGCAT
>JAWXUY010000110.1:0-6289 GCA_044425885.1 bacterium
TACATATATATATATAAATCTTGACGTAGCTATTATTAAATAATAAAATAAATAATAATAAAGGAGGGTTATAATGAATACCAAAAAAAATAAGATGGCGTTTTATACGCTGATGAGTGTTCTTGTTATATTTATGAGTGGGTTTTTAGGTCTAAACCTATATGCAAATGATTATTATAGAGCTGAGGACTCTGCTATTAGCATATTACAAACTAATAACAGCATAGAGATTTTAGGCAATTTGACTATCCTAAAAGGTGATAGTGATATCGGCATTATATTTTATCCAGGCGCTAAAGTAGAAGCGATAGCTTATTTACCAATCTTGGAAAAGCTTCAAGCAGAGGGGCTTACGTGTGTTCTTGTAGAGATGCCCTACAATATGGCTATATTTAACGTAAATGGCGCTGACGATATTTTATTAGAGGATATAAGTAGCTTGAGTAATGTGGAGAGATGGTATATGGCGGGGCATAGTATGGGAGGTGGTATGGCGAGCTCTTACGCCTCTAAAAATCAAGACCTTATAGATGGTCTAATCCTTATGGGAGCTTATGTATATGGCGATTATCCCCCAGAAAATGCCTTAACTATCTATGGAACTCATAATTCAAATCTAGAAGAAAAAATAGATTATACTCAAAATATATTTATTATAGAGGGTGGTAATCATGCACAATTTGGAAATTATGGTAAGCAAAAAGGTGACCCTGATGCCGATATAACTCCTCAAAATCAACAGGATATAACTGTTGAGGAGATAGTTAAATTTGTTTATAAATAATTAATTTGACAAATCCTTAGTTAATATATTAAAATATAGTTATATAAACTTTATATATAGTTTAATTATTTAAACTTATAATTGTTCGATTGTTAATTATAATTACAGTTCAGAAAGGAAGTGTATCAATATGGATAAGAAAGTTACAATTACTATTTGTAGGCAGTTTTGTAGTGGGGGTTTAGATACTGCCAAAGTCCTCTCGGAAAAGCTCAATATCCCCTATTATGACAGGGAAATAGTCGAGATGGCTTCAAAAAAAACAGGCATTTCTCTCGCTATGTTCGAAAATGCAGACGAAAAACCAACCAACAGTTTCCTTTATTCTATTGCTCTTGGTACTCATAATGCTAATTTCTTTAATCAAAGTAATGATTTATTAACTAATGACAAGTTATTTAATATGCAATCTGAAATAGTTAGGGAAATAGCCGAAGATCGTTCTTGTATAATGGTGGGACGTTGTACTGATTATATATTGCGTGATACTCCTAGTATTATTAGGGTGTATCTTATGGCTGATATGCAAGACAGGATTGAGAGATTCAAAAAGCTTGAGAAATCCAATGATTTTAAGGGCAAAGATATCCAAAGTGTCCTACGCAAAATGGACAAAAAAAGAGAAAGTTATTACAATTATTACACTGGCAGGGATTGGGACAACATAAACAATTATGACATTGTAATCAATACAACCAAAATTGGTATAGAAAATACTGCTAATCAGATAATAAATCATATGAACTATATGAATGAGTTACTATAATTCATTCCAACAATATAAAAAACTCAATTTTTAACCAATTAATTTAGTTATTATTGAGTTTTTTATTATTTTATTATATTTATTATGTATATATGTATTTATTTTTATTTATTACTTATTTATTACTTATTTATTTTATTACTTATTTATCTACTCACAAACATTTGTGTCCAGTAGTAGTTATCAAATCCTACCCCTATATGTGTAAATGTATTACTTAGTATATTCCTTCTATGTCCCTCCGAGTCCATCCATGCCTTCACTACTGCCTCAGCCGTCCTTTGTCCTTTCGCTATATTCTCTCCAGCGCTCTTATATGTTATATTATAGCTTCTTAGCATATCAAATGGTGAGCCGTATGTAGGTGATGTGTGTGAAAAGTATTTCTTATTATTCATATCTTGTGATTTTAATCTCGCTACTTCTGTAAGCTCTTTATCCATTAACAGTGGTGGCAAGTTATATTTTGCTCTCTCTATATTTACCAGTCTTACTACCTCTTGTTCTATATTTGTACCTATCTGCGTATTTGTATTATTATTTTGGTTTAATTGATTATTATTCTCGTTTAATTGATTATTATTTTGGTTTAGTTGATTATTATTTTGATTATTATTTTGTCCGTATATATTTAAGTTATTATTACTTATATCGCAGTTTAACCAATTCAAGTTATAGTCTCTATATGGGCTATTACTTATTATATTACACAGGCTATTATTAGCGTATGCTATGCTACCATTATTACCAATGCTTAGTGCTATTATACTCGTTGCCAGTGCGATCTTATTTATTTTCTTATTCTTACTATTACTCTTACTATTACTATTATTCTTACTCTTACTATTATTCTTCATCTTGGTATTCTCCATATCTCTAAAATATTTTAATTGTTAAGTTTTGTTGCAAAGTTATTACAAATTTGTTACTAAAGCTATTCTATCAAACTTATACCCTCTTTGTAAATGCTAAGTTTCTTACATTTATACCTTTATATCTCCAAAGTACCTTATTTTAACAAATTTATCTCTTGCTTTATCCTTTTTTTTATTATATAATAATTATTATTATTTAATAAGTATTATATTCAAAAGGAGATATATTTAATAGTGGAAGTTCTTATTCAAAATCTTAAAAAAAATAATCTGAAAGTAACTCCTCAAAGGTTAGTTATTTACAGTTTCCTATCGGGTAATCGTTCCCATCCTAGTGCCGAAGAAGTTCACAGGGGAATAACGCCTTTAAATCCAACAATTAGTCTTGCTACTGTCTACAAAACTCTTAGCTCTCTTAAAACCGCTAATCTTATCCAAGAAATTAATGTCGGTGAAGACAGCTCAAGGTATGATATACAAGTAGAGCCTCATGCTCATCTTATTTGCTCCAACTGCAACTCAATAACAGATTATTTCCCCGACCATGCTCTGAAAAATTTTACTGATGAAGCTAAGTCAGTCATTGGGCAAAATGCTAAATTTGAAATCAATTATTCTCAAATATATTTCTATGGTATTTGCTGTAATTGTAGCGCTCCTTCTCTTAGCAACTTTAAAAATCTTAATAATATTATCTAATATTCATCACCTTATCTATATATTCTGCATATGTTATATTATGATTGTTATAGGAGGTGATATTATATGGATTGGTTTAATTCTCTAAGAGATGATATTTGTAGGTATATTGGGCAAACAGTTACTATTTTTACTACAAGTGGTGGCATCTCGGGAAGTGGTTTCACGGGGGTACTTATATCTGTTAATGAGTGCTCTATTAGATTACTCGTTAGTGCTGGAGATTCCCCAGCTTGTGCCCTTGGTTCTAATTGCGGTGGACCTTCTGAGTTCGCTTTTAATTTTAACGCCAATTGCAATGGCAGTGCTCTAGGTGCTATCGCTATTATACCTACTTGTGCTATAGCTGCTTTTACTCACAATGCTATCTAGCAATTGTACCTACATCATTAAGTCATTAAAAGTTTGAAGGTTTAATAAAAATCAAAAAAGGCTATATATTTTATCTATATAGTCTTTTTTTTATTGATTTTTTGTATATAATCTATATACTTTTTATTAATTATTTACTTTCTATCCCATATATATACATATATACATCAAAAATTATCCACAAAGTTATCCCTTTTATCCTACCCTATTTTAGGGCGTTTTGTATATTCGTCTACATATTTACTATACATTTACAACTAATTATCCCATATTTTAACTCCTTATTATATATAATTTCCACTATTTGATATATATGTAATGTATTCTATCTCTCTTTCTACTATTTTCCTTACTATTGACTTTTTTATTTAATCGTGATATTATTATGTCATACAATTTTATTAGTTAATATTCTTATTAACTGCAAGCGTAGTAGAGTATTTATTTATAATTATTACATAAGTTATTACGTATTATAATCGGTAGTTATTCGGATTAATTCTAATTAATAATCTTGAGTTGAATTTAAAAATAAAAACTACTTTATAGTCATATATATTCAGTAGTTAGTGTATAAAAAGAAATTAGCGTCATAGGTACGCTCAAATGTGTAAAAGAACTAAATTAGTGCTTTATGTCTAATTTTGAATGTAATTTTGAATATACATTGTTCTTGAACAATCTTTAAGTTATGGTCTAGTGCAACGTCAAAAAGTCTAGCCCAAAAAGTCTTATCGAAATGATAATCTTTATTAAGTTATTATTTCTTAAAAAAGAAGTCTTATTTATTATGGCTTCTATCTTAAAAACATCTTTATAAAAAATAATCCAAAAAAAACAATCCCTTTCTTAAACTCAACATCTTATTCTCTAAGTGTCTCTTAGGAATTTAATTAACTCAAAAGTCCTAAGTCCATCAAAAAATATTATGTGGTTAAAAGGGTACGAACAATATATTATATAGGAGGAATTTAAATGAAAAAGAAATTGAAAGTCGATATAAACAAAATTAATGCAATGAAAAATATTAAGTCTACTATGGCTTTATCTACTTCGATGGTATTAGCTACTTCTGCTATAGCTCCAACAATTGCTTTAGCAAATACTACTCAAGATGTAGCTGAAATAGCTTTCGAAGATAACAATTATGTTGCTTATGAGTACATAGTTGAAGAAGGGGAGTATTATGCTCTCGATGATAGTTTAGAAGCGCCTGAGGGCGATTATGGAATAGCTACGATTTGGGAAAATCCAATTAATGTAAATGAATTTAGTAGCACTAGTGATTTTGATTTATCAAATAATGATGGGGCTAACTGGCATACTAAGAGTTTTTATGATAATAATCCAGATAAGTTTGATTCTTGGGAGACTGCTGAATATGTAACTAAAGGCGGATATACTAATGGTAGTACTTATTATAGTGATAAAAATATAATCTATGATATTACTATTCCAGACTATAGCACTGGTAATACAAGTGGTATTGATGCTAGTGGAATTATTGATCCGTCGACAATCACTGAGATAACTCTAGAAAATTTAGGGATTGATTTACAACCATCATCAACAATTTTATGGTTTATAGGTTATAACGAAGATGGCAATCGTGCATTAGAGCGTTACCAAGCTATAGAGGAAAATGTTTATGAAATTTCTTTAGTAAATGCTGATAATAGCACAGGGACTAAGGATTTTGTTGCTAATAATGATGTATATTTAAAAATTGATTTCAATGGCTATGGCAAATTTACTGGGGAACATTATATTAATTTAGAACTTTCTATTGATACTCCAGATTTAAACGGAGCGACAGTTAAGATTGGAAATGCCTCAAATTATGACGAAGGTGCTAATAAAGTTGAATTCAAAGGGGCTAGCTCGGCTGCATTTGCTAGTGGGAATGTAGAGCTTTGGCTAGGAGATTCGAAAGTAAGTGATATGAGTTCTTATAAAGTTAAAGTAGTCCTTCCAGATAGTGATGGTGATGGTAGTGGCGATTATATAACTGGAGCTGGGGCTGTATATATATTTATGGATGATGAAGATCTTTCTGCTGTAATTGACTGGAGTATGAGCAATATTAGTGCTATTGATGCTGCTATTGGTAGTGTTAATCACAAAAAATTTGACTTCACTGTAAGTGGCTATGATCTTAGCAATGAGCAAATGACTACTGTTAAGTTTTTTGACAGTGATGACAAAGAGATTACTGACTTACCTTATGCTGGCGGTGACGCTGTAACTCCGAGCAAAGTAGAGGTTCGATATGGAAGTAAGCTTCTCGAAAGTGGAACTGATTATGTGGTTATAGATGCTTCTAGTTATACTAATAATACTGCCTTAACTCCTGAAAATCCTACTGACGCCCAAAAAGCTTCTCTTACTATAACAGGGGATGGAAGTTATGAAGGTTATTTTACTCATTATTTCAACATAGTTGAAGATGATGCTCAGTGGGCAGATGATAGTTTATACAGAATATATGAGGTTGATGATGATGTAGTATTTGGTAACGAGCCAAATCCAAAGATTACATTTAAAAAAGATGGGGTTACTTCTTGGAATGACGCTATAACATTAAATAAAGGCGAGCATTATGAGCTTGAGTTTTATCAAATGGTTGAAGGGGTTTGCGTAGATGATGAAGGAATTACATCTCCTGGAGTTTATGAGCTTCGTGCAGTTCCTATAGGGCAATATGCTTCTACCAACGATGATGGAAGTGCTTTCTATGTTGCTTCGATATACACTTTCAAAGTTTCTGGTGAAATTGGGGATTATTTAACTATG
>JAWXUY010000111.1:0-6268 GCA_044425885.1 bacterium
TGAGTGTATGGGATTAGGGGTTAAGATGGTCTTCGACCCAGAGATTATAGTGCCCAACCAAGAGTTATCTTTACTAGAGGGCGCTATTAACGCCAGCGGTTGGAACTCGCTTGCAAACGAAAACTCAATGACAAAAAATATTTTTGAAAATCTAGCAAAAAAATATAATTTTGATTTAAGTATACCCTATAAAGATTTATCACAGGAAGTTAAAGACCTATTAATGTATGGTAATAGAGATGGCATAGATAAGATGAATTTACAGGTTATTTCTAAAAACTCTGACAGCACTTTTGATTTTAATTATAAGTTTGAAGGGGTAGTAAATAATTTACAGAGAAGATATTTAGAGACCTCATCAGAAGCATCTAAAGAGAGCTTAGAGAAATGCATGGTAAATATAACGTGTAAGGCGTGTAATGGGCATAGGCTTAGACCAGAGGTTTTAGCCGTTAGGATAAATAATAAAAATATATCCGAAGTAACTAATCTTTCTATTAGGGAATGCTTTAATTTTTTTAAAACTCTTGAGCTTAGTGAACGTGAGCTTATAATAGGCGAGCAAATACTAAAAGAGATTAACGAGCGTATAGGGTTTTTGGTAGACGTAGGGCTTGACTACTTATCTCTTTCAAGAACGGCAGGGACACTTTCAGGTGGAGAGGCTCAGAGGATAAGACTAGCAACGCAAATAGGTTCAGGGCTTGTGGGGTGCTTATATATATTAGATGAGCCGAGCATAGGTTTACATCAGCGAGACAATGACAAGCTTCTAAAAACGCTTAATCATTTAAAAGACATTGGTAACACGCTTATAGTAGTAGAGCATGATGATGACACTATGAAGCAGGCAGACTATATAATAGATGTTGGACCTTACGCAGGAGAAAACGGCGGTGAGATAGTATTTGCTGGCACGTATGAAGAAATACTAAAAAGTGAAGTATCTATCACAGGAAAGTATTTAAGTAAGCGACTTGAAATACCAATCCCGACTAGAGAAGAACGTAAAGAAGTTGATGATAATAAAAAGTTAGTAATAAAAAACGCTCAAGAAAATAATTTAAAGAATATAAGCGTTGATATTCCATTGGGTATGTTTGTATGCATAACAGGTGTATCTGGCTCTGGAAAGAGTTCACTTATAAACCAAATATTATATAAAACTCTTGCAAAAGAGTTAAACAAAGCAAAGTTTAAATCACTAAAAGTAGGAAGTATAACAGGACTGGAGCATTTAGACAAGATTATTAATATAGACCAATCACCAATAGGAAGAACTCCTCGTTCTAATCCAGCTACTTACACAGGTGTATTTGATTTAATAAGGGATTTATTCGCAAGTACTCAAGAAGCAAAAATAAAAGGTTATCTAAAAGGTCGCTTTAGCTTTAACGTGAAAGGCGGAAGATGTGAGGCTTGTTCTGGCGACGGTATATTAAAAATAGAAATGCATTTTTTACCAGATATTTACGTACCTTGTGAGGTATGTAAGGGCAAGCGTTACAACAGGGAAACTCTCGAAATAAAATATAAAAACAAAAATATTGCCGATGTTTTAAGTATGACTATAGAAGAAGCACTTGACTTTTTTGAAAATATACCTAAAATAAAAGAAAAGCTTCAAGCAATAAGTGATGTAGGGCTTTCTTATATTAGACTTGGTCAATCTTCTACTACTTTGTCAGGTGGAGAAGCACAGCGTGTTAAATTGGCGACGGAGTTAAGTAAGCGTGCTACAGGAAAAACTATATATGTTTTAGATGAGCCTACAACAGGGTTACACACTTATGACGTACACAGGCTAGTAAATATTATAAAAAGGTTAGTAGAAACAGGTAACTCAATAGTAGTGATAGAGCATAATTTAGAGGTCATAAAGACGTCCGATTATATAATAGACTTAGGACCAGAGGGTGGTAGCGGAGGAGGAGAAGTAGTAGCTAAAGGAACTCCAGAGGAAGTAGCTTTGTGCAAGAATTCTTATACTGGTAAATATTTGAAAAATATATTAAAATAAATAAATAAATAAAAATATTAAAGAAAGTGGTGATATTTATTAATGTATTAATAGATAGTTTAATAAAAGAATATAAAATTTTAGAAGAAGATATAAAGCGTGAATTTAAATGTGATAATGACTTTTTTTTAAAGCCCATGATTGGAAACAGTTGGGCCATAAACACAAGCAATAATACTTATTTTTTAACTTACTTAGATCAAGATAATACCCAACATACTTGTTATGTAGTAAATAAAAACTCTATGCCTATGATTTATAAAAAAGATAATCTTACTATGATTATAGCTATAGATTGTGTTAAAATAGCTTTTATATTTGAAAATACTAATAAATTATAATATAATAAAAAAAATATAAAAATAATTAAAAAATAATTTTAAAAAGAAAGTTGAATGTGGTTATGTATTTAAAAAGATTAGAAATACAAGGTTTTAAATCTTTTTTTGAAAAAAATAAGCTCGACTTTGAAAACAATATCACGGCTGTAGTAGGTCCAAATGGTAGTGGTAAGAGTAATATATCAGATGCTATTAGATGGGTACTGGGTGAGCAAAGTGCTAAAAACTTACGTGGTGACAAAATGGAGGATATCATATTCGCTGGTACTTCTAACCGAAAGCCTCTAGGATTTGCCGAAGTTTCTATTATTTTAGATAATCAAAAAAATAATGAAAATAATATTAATTTAAATTTAAATATTGATAATATAAATTTGGATTACTCTGAAATTAAAATTACTAGAAAAGTTTTTAGAAGCGGTGAGACGGGCTTTTTTATTAATAACACTAGTTGTAGGCTTAGAGATATACATGAGCTTTTTATGGATACAGGTCTTGGACGTGAGGGTTACTCTATTATAGGTCAAGGTAAAATTGACGCAATCTTAAGCTCTAAAACAGATGATAGACGTGCTATTTTTGAAGAAGCATCAGGGATAGTAAAGTTTAAAACTAGACGTACTCAAACGGAAAATAGACTAGAAGAAGTCCGTAAGAATTTAATAAGAACCAATGATATTATAAAAGAGGTAGAAAACCAGTTAGAACCACTATTGGAGCAGAAAATTAAAGCAGAGAAATTTTTGGATATTTCAGGTGAGCTTAAAATAGTAAGAGTGAACTTATTTAAGAGCGACTATGATCAATCCCAAAGTCAGATGTTAGAGATAGAAAAGCAAATACAAGATACAGAAGAAAGTATTAAGCAAGAAGAACTTCAAAAAGAAAGTTTTATAAAAAAGCAGTCTAACCTCAAAGCGTTATTTACCCAAAAAGAAAATTTAATAAAAAAGACTGAAGACAGTTTTCATAACTCTAATATTAAAATAGAGCAATATCAAAATAGTATTAACTTAAATACTCAAAGTATAGAGTTTACAGAAAAAGAAATAGTGAGATTAAGCCAAGATTTAGAAGAACAGACGAAAGCTATATTAAAAAATCAAGATGATATCAATTTAATTAATTCTTATATTCAAGCAAAACGTCTAGAACAAGGTTTTAAGCAAAATGATTTAGACGTTTTATTAAAAGAGTTTGACGGCTTTAATAAAAGCCTTTCAGAACAAGAGTCGAAAATAAAAGATATTAATTCAAAGATAGTAGAATATATAGAGTTATCGGGTAATTTATCTAATAGCATATCTATATTTAACACCAACAAACAACAAATACAAGAAAAAAACAAATCAAGTATTAACCAAATGAATTCTTATAAGAGTAAGAATAAGGATTTAACTATTAGAGGGCTTGCCCTTAACAAAAACCTTGAAGATTTAACCCAAAAAGAAGATTTGAATTCTAGTGATATTAAAAGTTTACTGCAAGATTTAGAGAATCTAAAGTCAAAAATAAACGAGAATAAAACAGAGTTAGATAATAATAGTAAAATTTATTTTGACTTGATTAATAGATATAAGATTTTGAGTGAGCTAGAAAAAGACTATGAGGGTTATTACAACTCTGTAAAGGCTATATTAAAGCAAAAAGAAAAAAATAAAACTAAAAACAAAAATAAATTTGATGGAATATGCGGAGTTGTAGGGGAGATTATAAGCGTTGAGAAGGACTACGAAGTTGGGATAGAAATTGCGCTCGGCAATGCCATTCAAAACATTATAACTCATACTGAAGAAGATGCTAAAATTGCGATAGAGTATTTAAAGAAGAATAAACAAGGTAGAGCAACATTTTTACCTATAAGCTCTATTAGGGAGAATAGTATAAGTAGTAAGATACTGGAAGATATACTAAAAGAAGAAGGAGTTCTCGGAGTAGCTGAGACGCTTATAAAATTTGATGACTTATATAAAGATATTATTTCGAGCTTGTTAGGAAGAACTATAGTTGTGAATAATATAGATAACGCTATTTTATTTTCTAAGAAGTATAAGTATAAATATAAGATAGTTACACTAGATGGACAGATTGTAAATACAGGAGGAGCGTTAACAGGAGGTAGTGTACATAAGAAATCTGGGGCTATATTTTCAAGAGGACGTGAGCTACAAGAGATTTTAAGTAATAAAGAGTTAATAGAGCAAGATATAAAAGATTTAGAGATAAAGTCGGAGGACCTAAATAAAAATATAAATGATATTAACGTCGAATTAAATGGTCTAAATAGTGTTCAACAGGATATTTTAATAGAGAAAGCTAATATTAATAATAAGATAGGTGATAATAATAGTGTAATTCAAGATGTAGAGGCGAATATTTTAAGCACCCAAAAAGAAATTGAAACTTTCAAGAAAGAGCTTGAGGGTAGTTTTTCAGAGGAAATAATTAAAGAGTTAAATAATAATCTTGACGAAACACAAGAAGAAATTAAAAAGCTAAAGGCTAGTATATTATCACAGGAAAGTAATATTAAAGAAAACCAGTTAACGAGAGAGGAGCAGTTTAATAATATAAATAATTTAAAGCTAGAGATAAAAGATATTATAAATTTACTAGATAATTATATAAAGGACAAGGACAGGCTACAAGATGATATTAAAGCCAAGTCTAATAATAATGTTTTACTAACAGAGAGCATAGCACATCAAGAAGAAAGAAACGTTGAATTTAAAAATAAGATAGTGGAATTTGAGAATAAAATAGAGTTATTAAATAAAAATTATTTAAAACTGCAAGGTGAGTATAATGGCTTTAAGAAAGAAAAAGACGTTTTATTTAAAAGTATAGAAGATAATAATAATAATATACTAAACTCTACTACTCAAATAGCCGATATTAAGAATATAAAAGTAAAGCTTGAGAATAAGATAGAGAATATCGAGACTAGTTTAGATAGTTTAATAAATAAGATGTGGGAAGAATACGAGATTACGTATGCGAGTGCATGTAACGAGTATAAGGACTTGGAGTTAGAGCATAGCAAGCTTAAATCTAAAGAGTCTGGGTTAAAAAAGGAAATATTTAAGCTAGGAAATATTAATGTCACATCAATAGAAGAATATAAGATATTAAAAGAGCGTTATGAGCTAAATACAAGCCAGCGAGACGATATTATAAAAGCAGACAAAGATTTAAAAGATATTATAGGCACACTTACGAAAGAGATGGAGAATAAATTTAGAGAGCATTTTGAGATAATAAACGAAAATTTTAAGAAAGTGTTTTCAGATATATTTGGAGGAGGTAGTGCGTACTTAAAACTTACAGAGCCAGAAGACGTTTTAAACTCAGGGATAGAGATTTCGGCGAAGCCAGCGGGTAAAAGCTTACAAAACTTGAGTTTACTATCTGGAGGGGAGAGGGCATTAACTGCGATATCATTGTTATTTGCGATACTAAAGTTAAAGCCATCACCATTTTGCGTATTAGACGAGATAGAGGCTGCTTTAGATGACGCAAATGTAATAAGATTTGCGAATTATTTAAAAAGCTTTTGTGATGACAATCAGTTTATATTAATTACGCATAAGACAGGTACTATGGAGATAGCAGATGTGTTATATGGGATAACAATGGAAGAACAAGGTATATCAAAAGTAATATCGGTAGAGCTAAAAGAAGCAAAAGAATACGAGAATTAATAAAATAATAATAAAAAATAATAAAAAATAATAAGGAGTGATTTGTTGAAATATGGCACTTTTTGATTGGTTTAAGAAGAAGAAGAAAAAAGATGATGTTAATGAGGTAGAGGATAGTAATGTTGTTAATGCTAGTGTAGATAGTGATAATAATGATGATGATGGTCGACAGGAGGAAATAGCACGTCAAGAAGAAATAGAACGTC
>JAWXUY010000112.1:0-6231 GCA_044425885.1 bacterium
AAGATATAACAGAGGCGACTACACAAGAAGTTAAAGAAGAAGTCGAAGAAGAAGATATAACAGAGTCGACTACACAAGAACTTAAAGAAGAAGTCCAAGAAGAAGATATAGCAGAGGCGCCTATTGTTCAATCTAATGGTAGGGCTATATATGTAACCAAAACTGGTAAAAAATATCATTACAATAATAATTGCAATGGTGCTACGTACATAGAAATTACTCCAGAGGAGCTTAATACAAAGTATGCTACTCTAGAGCCTTGCTCTAAGTGTGCGATGTGATAACTAAAATTATAAGTTAAATATTAAATTAAATTAAATTAAATAGGAGATTTTAAAAATTATGAATATTAATGATTGTATCAAAACTAGAAGAAGTGTAAGAGATTTTAACGACAAAGCTATTAGCAGAGATGTTATTAATGAAATTATTACAGATACTACTTATTCTCCATCTTGGAAGAATACTCAAACTCCAAGATTTACTATAGTAGAAAATAGAGATATAATAAATAATTTAGCGGATAATTGCGTATTAAATTTTGAATTTAACGCAAATACTATGAAAAAAGCTCCTATGCTAGTAGTAGTTAGCATTGTTAAAAATAGATGTGGTTATGAAAGAGATGGCTCTTTTACTACTTCTAAAGAAGACCGTTGGGAGATGTTTGATGCTGGAATTGCTACTCAAACTCTAGCTCTTTCAGCTCATAGTCGTAATGTAGGGGCAGTTGTGCTAGGTATATTCGATGAAAATAAAGTGGCAGAAGCTATAAGCCTTCCAGAGGGTGAGAAAGTAGGGGCGATGTTAGCTTTAGGATACTATGATATTACTCCAGAAATGCCAAAAAGAAAGTCTCTCGAAGACGTGGTGAGATATTTATAAAATATTTTTTTGATTAGATGAGCCACTCACATTTTTGCCTTTAGTTATGAGAGTCTTAATCTAAAAGGAAGGTGGAATTAATTATGAAAAATAATTTAAGTAAAATAATAGGAGTTATGTCAATAGTAGGAATTATGATGACTACAGGAGGCATAATGGCTTTTGCATATAGTGAAGAAGATGCGAGTATACTTATGCAAGAAAAAACGTCAGTACACCATTTTGATTGTGAAGAAATAAATGAAATTGGACGAGATGAACGCACTTTTTATGTAACAGGTTCAACAAATTCAGATATTCACAATAAAGCAAAATTACATTATTATAATGCCACATCAGAACCTGTTAAAATATATATAGGTGATAGAGAATTAATAGTTGGAGCTTGGAGTAGTAATGAATTATATATGAGTGTTTCACATGGGCAAGCTCTTTGTGCTATAATTATAGGAGAGAATAGGAGTTCTACGCAACCTTTAAAGGGATATCTTTCAGTAAAATCTTATAATGATAAGATATAAAGTGAACAGGAGGTATTATTTTAAATGTTAAATCTATATAAGACAACAAGAATTATATTTATAATACTTTTAGTATGCTTTACTCAAGTATCAGCTTTTGCAACGTCAGTACATCACTTTGACTGTGAGGAAATAACTAAAACTGGTCGAGAAGAACGCACTTTTTATGCGATATGTCCAACAAATTCAGATAAACATAATACAGCAAAAATGCACTATTATAATGCCTCATCAGAGCCAGTCAAAATATATGCAAATAATAATTATATGTTAGTTGATGCTTGGAGTTGTAATGATATAATATTTGATGTAAAACATGATGAGCGTATTGATATATCAATTATAGGCGCTAACAATATTTTAACTCAAAATCTAAATGGTTATTTTTCATTGAAATCTTATAGAAATTAGATATATATTAGAAAACTGGAGGTATTAATTATCAAAAAAATAATATTACTTTCTCTATTAATGCTATCTTTCACAGGATTATTATTATCATTTAGTTCAACTACTGACATAAAAATATTAATTGATGACTCTTACCTTGAAACAGATGTAGAAGTAGATTATGCAGATAGTATGGTATATATAAAAACTGAATTGACAACAAATGATACAGAAATAAATTCAAATAATAATTCAAATAATAATTTAAAAGATTATACTTATTATGTTAATGAAGTTTTTAATGAAATTACCAGCAGGACAAGAGAAAGTGGTACTACTGGAGAAACACAAACTTTAAATTATTTAATATCTGAATTAAATTCTTTTGGATATGATACAAAGCTACAGCCTTTTGATATTTATGAAACTACTCTTTCTGCTTTCTTCAATGATTTTTGGTTATTAAATCCATTAGGATATTCCGAGCCACTAACAACTTCTAATAATCTTATAGCCACTAAGAATTATGATGAAAATAAAAAAACTATAGTTTTTTCTGCTCATTATGATGCAACTGAAAATTCTATCGGTGCAGTCGATAATGCAACTGGAGTAGTAGTTTTGCTTGAATCTGCTAGGTTAATTGCTGAATATACTGAAAATCTTGATTATAATATTGAAATAATATTTTTTGGTTCAGAAGAATATTCTCTTACAGGTTCAAGGTCGTATATACTATCTTTATCAGAAGAAAAGTTTAATAATATCATAGGTAATTTTAATATAGATATGACTTCAACTAGTAAATGGAGAAAATTACTTTTAGATGGTTGTAGTCCAACTAGTTTTTATGATGAATTTATGAGAATTAATCCAGATTTTGAAGTTATGGAACTAGGTCTAAGCGATGAGGCATCATTTTCTAGGAAAGAAATACCTAGTTTTAGATTTACAACTGTTAATATGCTTGATCACAATTTTGATCCAAGTGTTTTAGGTAAGGAAACTGAAAATACCTATGTTGATTATGAGCTTTTAAAAATCGATGCGAATATAGTTTTCGGATTTATGAAAGATTTAGTTATTGATAATATTTTATAAATATAATAAAACGGCTACTACAAGAAATATTTTGTAATAGCCGTTTATTATTTAATTTAATTTAATTTTATGCTTCGTCTAAAAATACTCTATAGCATTTTTTAGCTTCATATATATCAGCTTTGCTAGTTATTTCCCAAGGAGCATGCATACATAATACAGCCACTCCGCTATCAATAACCTCCATGCCGTATCTAGCTAAAATATAAGCGATAGTTCCACCGCCACCCAAGTCAACTTTACCAAGTTCAGCTGTTTGGAAAGCTATGTCAGCGTTATCTAGTATATTTCTAAGGTGAGCTATATATTCTGGGTTAGCATCGTTTGAACCACTTTTTCCTCTTGAGCCAGTAAATTTATTAAATACGATACCTTTACCGAAGAAAGCTGAATTTTTTTTCTCGTATGCCGAAGCAAAGAGAGGGTCATATGCAGCGCTTACGTCAGAAGAAAGCATTTTAGAATTTTGTAATGCTCGTCTTAATTTTAATTCTGAATAGTCGCCTACTCTATCCATGAGCTCTGCTAAGCTATTTTCAAAAAACATAGAGTGCATACCAGTAGCCCCAACACTTCCAATCTCCTCTTTATCTACTAGTAAACAGCAAGAAGTTCTCTTTACAGGCTTATCTTCGAGTAAAGCCATTAAAGAAGTAAATGAGCAAGCTCTATCGTCTTGTCCATATCCTAAAATCATACTTCTATCTAGTCCGCAATCTCTAGCTTTACCAGCTGGTACTATCTCTAATTCAGCAGATAAAAAATCTTCTTCTTCTATGTCATAGCTTTCTTTTAGAAGTTTTAAAACGTTTGCTTTTACAGCGTCTTTATCTTCGTCTTTTAAAGGAGTACTTGCTATTAATAAATCTAAGTTCTCGCCTTCGATTACTTTATTAGCTTTCTTCTCTAGTTGCTCTTGAGATAAGTGGATTAATAGGTCTGTGATAGCAAAAACTGGGTCGGTATCTTTTTCGCCGATTGTTATATCTATTCTAGTACCATCTTTTTTAATAACTACTCCGTGTATTGCTAAAGGAATTGTAACCCATTGATATTTTTTAACCCCGCCGTAGTAATGCGTATCTAAGTAAGCAAAATCTGTATCTTCATAAAGTGGATTTTGTTTAACATCTATACGTGGAGAGTCTACGTGAGCGCCTAAAATATTAAGTCCATTCTCAATAGGTTCTTCCCCTATTTGATATAAAACTATAGATTTATCCATACATACAGAGTAAACTTTATCTCCTGTTTTTAAAGTCTCTTTATTAGCTATAACTATATTTAAGTCTCTATAGCCAGCTTTTTTAGCCATATCTACGCTAACTGCTATACATTCTCTCTCTGTTTTACCTAAGTCAAGCAACTCTTTATATAAATCTGTAACCTGTTGAAGTTCTTTTAATTGTTCCTCGTTATACGATTTCCAAACGTTTTCTTTTTTCATAATAATTTATATCTCCTTTAGATTCTAAATAGATTTTAAAATAAAATATTAAAATTCTAACATCTTAACATTCTATATTATTATTTTAGCAATAAAAGTTATTTATGTCAAATAATTTAATATTTTTAATTTTTTAAATTTTTTTATATACTTTTGAAAATTTATGTGTTATACTATTTTATAATAAATTAATAATTATAATTTAAATATATTTAGTATTATATATTATGTACTGGAGGTTCGTTTTATGAGTAAGAATACTAATTTAAATTTAGATGATATTCCTTTAACTGATGTCGATTATGAAGGAGTTATATACGAGCCTAGCGGTAATAGTGCTGATTTTGATGTAGGCTCGGACATATCTATAAACAATAATTCTAGCAAAACTAATAAGTCATCTTCAAACACAGCAGACAGTCTAAAACCTAAAAAGAAAGTAGCGCAAAATTTTAATTTTGGTTTTTTTATTGCTTTAATGTTTGCTATAAGTTTAGGTCTACTATCCGTTACAGCATCGGTTTTAAAGCCGTATGTATCTAGTTATTTCCCAAGTTCAAAGTCTTCTACCAAAATGACTAATGTAGATACAAGTCCAAATAACAATATACCTTCTCTAACTGAGGTATCTCAAGTAGTTACTCAAAATGAATTTACAGGAGTTATAAAGGAGTTAGAGTATATAAGCGGAAGGTTTGTTATATTTGATTTTAAAACAAATATAACATATTCTTTAGTGAGCAATGCCACTACTATTTTTAAAGACAGGTTTAATTCACCGCTTACTTTACAAGAAATGAAAGTAGGGGATATAGTAGATTTTTCTTTTAATGAAAACAGCAATTTACTTGGCTATGTTAATCTTAATGCTTCAGCTTTTAGCATACAAAATGTTAAGCCAGAGAAAATAAATATTAGTGATAGGTCTATAAAAATAACTGGTAATACGTATAGTGTTTCGGGCACGGCTGATATATATAAAGGTGAAGAAATTATAGAGTTTTTAGATTTAGCGCTAGTAGATAAAATATCTGTTAATGGCTATGATAATATTATTTATTCGATTAGGGTTAATAATAGCACTGGAACGCTAGTATTTGTAAATAAGCCTAGTTTAGATAATGCAATAGTAGAAATAGATAGAGATTATTTTAGACCACTTGATTCAGTCGACCAAATAGAGTTAGAGGAAGGACAACATAAGCTGGTAATAAAAGCAACTAATGTAGACTCTTATCTTAAAGACTTTGAGATTATAGCAGGTGAAGAAACTGTATTAGATTTATCTGATGTGCAAAATAAGTTCGGTAGTATATTAATAAAAGTAGATGTATCTGGATATGATCTTTATATTAATAGCGAAGAAACAGAGGACAGGGGATATCATTCTTTAAGATATGGAGCTTATTTTATTAAAGTAGAAAAAGAGGGTTATGAAACTTATGAAACCCGAGTCAGTATTAATAAGCCGACAGATACTTTAGAAATAGAATTAGAAAAAATAGAAGAACCTGAAGAACCAGAAGAACCTGAAGAATTTGGTCTTTTATCTATAACTTCAACTCCAGATGGTGCTGAAGTCTATGTCGATAATATATCTATAGGTAAAACTCCTTTAGTAAAATACAATTTACCGCAAGGAACTCACACTATTAAGTTAACTCTAAGTGGTTATAATGACTTTTTATTAACAAGTGTTAGCATTAGTGATGAGCCCGCAGAGTTTAATGTAACTATGCATCCAAAAAGTGACAGCAATACCACTCAAGTTATTACTAGTGGTGCTATTACTACTGAAAATCAAAATCAAAATATGGTAGATTACATACAAGAAACGACAATGCAAAATACAACGATTCAAAGTCAAAGTCAATACCAAGATGTTGA
>JAWXUY010000113.1:0-6224 GCA_044425885.1 bacterium
GATGATAGCAAGTATTTTATAGAGGGTGCTTCACTTGGTGGCGGAAGAATACTTATTACTAACATAAATGGTATTGAATGTGGTATTACTGCTAAGTATCATTCTATTATAGTTAAGCATATCGACGCTAGAGGAGTTATTTCAGCTGTCACAAAGACGCTAATGGAAGACGAAATAAACATAGCACAAATGGCTGTTAACAGGAATTCCAAAGGCAAAGAGGCTTTTACGATTATAGAGTGTGACCACAAAATACCTAAAGAAGTAAAAGTAGATATAGAGATGTTGGATAACATATTATCTGTAGTCGTTATAGAGATAGACGATTAATAAATTTTAAAAAAGAGTGGCTTTGTAAATTAAGTTTATAGCCACTCTTTTTTAAATTTAGCTTTCAATAAGATTCAATTTCTCGTTATGAGAATTTATTATAGATTTCTTTTCTGGATGATATTTACAAATATGCAATACAGCATCACTGTTATTCATCAAATAAAAACCACTATCAAGACAAAAGAAATTTACTCTATCACCCTTATTACACCTATCTGAAACCACACCTTGTATATTAAATGATGGGTGTTTAAAACAAACTACATCTTTTCCTTTTTGATTTTCTATAATTTTTGCATAAGCACACGCCATTATAAAACACCTCTTTTCTAAATTTTTTTTTTAAAATTATTATGTATATAATAATAATATTAATTATATATATATTGTCAAGTAAAGACTTGCTAAAAATTATTGAATATGGTATAATAAATAAACATATTAAAATATAATTTTATTACTTTTACATACTAGAAAAGGAGAAATTAATATTATGAAAATGACAATAAGACAAGGTGTATTTGAGACGAATTCGAGTAGCACTCACGCTGTTACTATAACGACTTTAGAGACTTATAACAGATGGCTAAGTGATGAGCTTTTTATAAGATTAAAAGGCGGTGCTGATTATGAGTTTGTAGAGAAAGAAGAAATTTTAGAAAAATTTAGAAAAATGTATGACGAAAAAAATCAAGAGTTTGATGAAAATGATTTTTATGATTTTGTAGAGGATAAATTATGTGATTTAGAATTACAATCATTAGAAACTTATAAATGTTGTGATGGCGAGCATGGTATACCATTTGTACATCATTTTACATCTCCAAACGGTGATGAAATGGTTGTATTTGGAGAAGGTCCACAAGATTATTAGAAATTATTTATTAAGCTATTTATTAAGCTATTTATTAAAGATAGGAGAAATTAATATTATGAAAATGACAATAAGACAAGGTGTATTTGAGACGAACTCGAGTAGTAGCCATAGTTTGACAATAACGACGCTTGAGAATTATAATAACTGGAAGAAAGGTGAACTTTATTTTGGTGACTGCGTTGGGTTTATAAAAATAGCTGAATTTGAAGAATTATTAATAAAAGAAGGTATAACTAGAGAAGAACATCCAGACGAAAAAGAATATAATGAATATGTATGTGATTTCAAAATGGAAAATGAAATATATACTTATGATGATTATCATGAAGTTGAAACAATGGGAATATCATTAGGTTTAAATCATTACACTACTCCAGGCGGAGAACAGATAGTAGTATTTGGAGAAGTTTCTGAATATGGTTGGTAAAATAATAAATCTTACGAAAGGTAAACCTAACTAATTTAAATAGATTATAGCGTTAGTATTAAGTATAAAAGTATGACTAATAAAACAAAACCTATTGGAATATATAACAATGGCAATGTAATAGTGACTATATTGCAAGACGGAACTAAAATAAGATATACTCAAGATGATGAATTCAAGCCTGAATTTAGTGAAAGTTGTGATTTGAAAATAACTAATAGATGTGACTTAGGCTGTAGTTACTGCCATGAAGACTCAACTCCAAATGGTAAGCACGCAGATATTTTAAACGAAAAGTTTTTAGACACGTTAAAGCCTTTTACAGAATTGGCTATCGGTGGCGGAAATGTACTAGAGCACGACGACTTAATAAAATTTTTAGAAGTATTAAAAACTAAAAATATAATAGCAAATATAACAATTAATCAAGCTCACTTTGTAAAAGATAAAGATAAAATTAGATATCTCGTAGATAATAAGCTTATATACGGCTTAGGCATTTCTTTAAATAGTCTAGATACTAACTTTATATCTAAAATAAAAGAATATGATAATTTGGTACTTCATGTAATAAACGGAGTTATAAATAAAAATGATATAGATACTTTAATAAATACAAGAGATTTAAAAATATTGATTTTAGGATATAAAGAGTTACGCAGGGGAGAAAAATATCTTAAAAGTAATTCAGTTAAAATAATAGATAACCAAGAGTATTTACTGGATAACTTAGATAAATTAATTTCTTCGTGTAGAGTAGTGTCTTTTGACAATCTATCTTTAGAACAGCTAGATATTAAATCTAAATTGCCTGAACAATTATGGGAAAGGATTTATATGGGTGACGATGGCACTTCAACTTTTTACATAGACGCTGTTGAAAGAGAGTTTGCTAAAAGTTCTACCTCTAATAAAAGATACGTTTTAGAAGATTGTATAGTTGAGATGTTTAATAAAATATTAAATGAAACTTAAAATTATAATAAAACTAAAAAAATATCACATACACTAATAATAAGTTGTTAGTATATGTGATATTTTTATTATTTTATTTTATTTATATAAATCTTTTAAATCCTTGCCTGTTTTTAGTAACTCTAATAACTTTTCAGAGTTGCCCTGCTCTATACAATCTCGCATCTCTGTTAGATTAGCTAAAAACTCGTCTATTTCTTTCACCAAAAAATCTTTGTTTAACATGAATAGCTCCTCCCAAACAACCTCGTTTAGGTAAGCAACCCTCGTCATGTCTTTATAGCTCCCCGCCGAATAACCCTCATGCTTCTCAATCATCTTGCTTTTGACATACGAGTTAGAAACAACATGAGCTAGCTGAGAAGTGTAAGCTATAATCCTGTCATGCTCCTCTGCGGTGCATAATATGATTTTTTTAAAACCTATTTGCGTAAAGAAAGCACTTAGCACCTCTATACTTTCTTGGTTACTGCTCAAATTCGGCACGAGCAACATACTTGCTCTACCGAATAAATCTGGTAACGAGCTTTCATATCCTGTAACCTCCCTACCAGCCATAGGGTGTCCGCCTATAAATATAACTCCATATTCAAGGGCTTTTTGTTGTATAGCGTTAATCACAGCCGATTTAACTCCAGCGCAATCAACTATAATACAGCCTCTCTTTAACTTAGGTATAACATCTAATATATAATTAATAGTGTCTCTTGGAAAAATAGAAATTATTAGTAAATCAATAGTGTTATAACCACTAAAATCACTACCAATTTTTTTATTAATAACCCCGTCTGATATAGCATTATTTAATACTTCTTCTGAGCTATCTAATCCGTAAATATTTAAAACATCTGTATCTAGATTGCATAAATTATTTTTTAGAGCTTTACCGATAGAACCTCCGATAAGACCTAGTCCTGTAATACATATATTGCTTAATTTTATTTTATTTAATTTATCTTTATCTTCCATAGTTTTTAAAATTCCTTAATTTAATCTTATTTAAGTTTTATAGGATTTACAATTTTTTTTATAAAAACAAACGTCGTATAATTGCCTTTTATGTCTTCTATGTTTTCGGCTATTAGAGTAAGCCCAAACATTTCACCAGCGTTTCTTCTACATAGTATAGCAGTGTCTTCTTGGATTAGTCCCTCTGCAAGATGTTTTGCACCTATAGCAGTGTCTGATAGCTCTACTTCTTCTACATTCTCAAACTTAGATATATAATCTCTACACTGTAATAAAGCGTGTATGTGAGACGCTATCTTATTAATTTTACCTTCACAGCTTTTGTCTTTAACAAAAACGCAATGATGTATAGGAAACTTTTCTTCTAATAAAACTTCGTAATTAAAATTAGGAGTATTAAAAGCATCTATAGTTTCTACTACATCGCCAGCTAAAACGTTTTTAATAGCAACAACTCCAAAGTCAGCTTGATTATTAATAAGTAAATCAACTACGCCTTGAGAAGTAACCCCTTCTATAAAATCTATACTACCTACATCGTTATTACAAATTTTATTAAAATCAATTTTTTTGCTCATCTCTTGACTAGCATTATCGCTATTGCTACCAGTCATGCCTTGATACGCTATTTTTATATTTTTCATAAAATTACCTCCTAAATTTTGTATACTTTAAAAATTTCTAAACACTTTCTCCAGACCATTCTTTCTCGGACTTAGAAATTATTAAGTTAGCTATTACATCGCCCTCTACGTTTATAGTTGTAAATGCCATATCTAATAGTCTATAAAATGCGCTAATAGGTCCCATTAAGTCAAAAGGTAAACCCATTATAGATAAAAACGAAGCTCCTAATATTATCCCACCCCCAGGTATACCTGGGGCTGCCATATTTAGTAAAGTAGCTACTAGTATCAGCATTATCAAATTGCCTAGACCTAAGCTTAAACTATAAAAATCAGTAACAAACACTGCTAAACAACAAAATGAACAAGCTCCTCCACACATATTAATAGTACAACCAAGCGGAAGTGTAAACTTAGTAATATTTTCAGGTGCTTTTAAGTCATTGATACATACATTGATAGAAGTAGGCATAGTGGCGGCTGAGCTAGTAGTCGAAAGCGAAACTAAAGCTACGTCTGTGCAAGCTTTTAATAGCTTTTTAGGGCTTATTTTTGTGTATATAACAGTTGGTATAAACATAACTAAAATAAAAGTAACTATACAAGCTAAATAGCAAGTTAATACATATTTGCCTAAAGCTGTAAATATTCCTGCTCCATACTCAGCGATAGAAAATGCAATCAAAGACATAACACCAATCGGCGATAGTTCCATAATAAAAGATAGCATTTTAAAGAATACAGCCGATAAACTGTTAACAAAATCAAGAACAGGTTTGCCAGCCTCTTTAGTAGATACTATACTAATTGAGAATAATATAGTAAAAAATATCACTGGCAAAGTGCTACCGTCAGCGGCTGCTTGAATAATATTGCTAGGGAATATATTTAATAAAAAGCTTGAAACAGTTGGACTTGTGATAGTTCCTTCATATATAGGGGTATTATCAAAAACCACATTCAAACCAGGTCTAATTAAATATGCTACACATAGTGATATAATCGCTGAAAATATAAACATAATAACATATAGTAAAACCGTCTTAAACCCTATACGTTTAAGAGTGGATATATCACTAATATTTGCGATACCTCCGCAAACTGCACAAAATACGATAGGTATAATCATCATTTTTATAAGAGTTAGGTAAATATCACCAACTACTTTTGTGTCTATAGCTAAAGTAGGTAATAAAAATCCAAATAGAATACCCAACATAAAGCCTATAGCAACTCTTAAAAATAAATTTTCTTTCTTCATTAAACTTGATAACATAAAAATTTTTCTCTCTCTCTTTATAACGCTCTTTTTTATTTTTTATTTTTTATTTTTATTTCAAATTTTTATTTATTTTTTTAAAAACATATGTTAAAATAGATGTAATAATATTATATTTAAATATTATTATTATATTAAAATACATATACTAATAGGAGATTTTAACATTATGTCTGAAAATAAAGATTTAACCCTACTCGGAAACCAAAACACTTCTTACTCTGACAAATATTCGCCAGAAGTACTAGAGGCTTTCGATAATAAGCACCCTCAAAACGACTACTTCGTAAAGTTCAATTGTCCAGAATTTACTAGCCTTTGTCCTATGACTGGGCAACCAGATTTCGCTACAATTTATATATCGTATGTTCCTAATATAAAAATGGTAGAGAGTAAATCGCTAAAATTATATCTGTTTAGCTTTAGAAATCATGGTGATTTTCATGAAGATTGCATGAATATAATTATGAAAGACTTGATTAAATTAATGGACCCTAAATATATAGAAGTTTGGGGTAAATTTACACCAAGAGGTGGTATCTCGATAGACCCTTATTGTAACTATGGTAAATCTGGAACAACGTGGGAGCAAGTAGCTTTTAAAAGGCTTACTGAACATGATATGTATCCAGAAAAAATTGATAATAGATAATAAATAATTATAATCTATCATATATTAAATAAATAAATAAATATTATATAATAAAAATAAATAATATAATAATATTATAGTAGAAT
>JAWXUY010000114.1:0-6204 GCA_044425885.1 bacterium
CTCAGTTTACTCCTATTTATCACTACCAGTTTAGTATTACTATCTCTCTTGAAGTAATTAATAAATGATGATGCTGGGTAGACACTTAAAGATGTTCCAGCTATAATTAACACGTCTGCTCTTGCTATACTTTCTATTGTTCTGCTCACTATTTCTCCATCTAAGCCTTCTTCGTATAGAACCACGTCTGGTTTAATAATATTTTTATTTTTATTTTTATTACATTCAACATTATTACATCTTGGTACTTCCGCTATCTCAAGCTCTTTTATTATATAATCTAGTCCATAAAACGTATTACAATTTTGACAATAATTACGATGTATACTCCCATGTAGTTCTAATACGTTTTTACTCCCTGCCATTTGATGTAGTCCATCTATATTTTGAGTTATAACCGCTTTTAACTTCCCTACTTTTTCTAGCTCAGCAATGTACTTATGAGCATAGTTTGGCTTAGCATCTAAGCATATCATTTTATCTTTGTAAAACTCATAAAATTCTTCTGTTTTTGAGCGGTAAAATGAGTTTGATAATATCGTCTCTGGCGGGTATTTATACTTTAGGTTATACAATCCATCTACGCTCCTAAAATCTGGTATACCGCTCTCTGTAGAAACTCCAGCTCCTCCAAAAAATACTATATTACTACTATTATTAATTATATTATCCAGTTCTTTAATATTATTATTCATAAGTTCTCACCAATCTTTCTTAATTTTTCATTTAATTCGCTTGTTCTTTGTGTTGTCTACCTTCATGATCCATATAATAGTTTTCAGTATGTATTAATTCTCCAATTGGCACTACCTCAAAACCTTTCTCTTTAAGACCTTTTAATATTGTATCTAAAGAGTCTGGCGTATATTCGGCATCGTTGTGAAATAGCATAATAGAGCCGTTGCCAAGATGTGAATGATTTAAAACTTGGTTTACTTCGTGCTCTACCCCATACTCTTTCCAGTCTAAGCTATCTATATCCCATTGTATAGTATGGTAATTAAGCTCAGAAGCCGCTTGTAAGACAGTATCGTTATATTCGCCAAAAGGTGGTCTATATAAGCTCATCTCGTAGTCCAGCAACTCTTTTACTTTCTCATGCACTGCCGAAATTTCTTGTTTATTTTGCTCAAGACTTATTTGACTTCCATGTGGATGCGTATCGCTATGGTTGCCAATCTCGTGACCTTCTTCAAAAATTCTCTTAACCTCGTCTGGGTAATCATCGACCCAATAGCCACATAGAAAAAATGTTGCTTTTACATCGTTATTAGCCAATATTGTTAGAAGTTCTTCAGTGTCATCAGCTCCCCAAGCCGCATCAAAGCTAATACCTACTTTATTCTCGTCTGTATTTACGCAGTATATAGGTAAATTTTTACTCGATTTTTCTGCCTGACTAGATACCGCTTGCGTATTTAAAGCATTTTGTATTATCGGTCTAGTAACCCCCACAAGTGCCACGCACATAAAAGAAAGCAAGACAAAGTATTTAATATGAGTTTTTTGAGTACCCGTAAGATTTTTAATACCATCTTTTACGTTGTTACTAAAAGCATTAAAAAAACTAAATATTTTTTTCATAAATAAAATCCTTTCAAATAAATTTTAAAAATTTAAAGTTAATAAATAATTATATACTTATTATATTTATATTATATTTTTTTAAAAATATTCTACTAAGTTTTTATAGTTTTTATAGTTTTTATATTAGTTTTGGTTTTTGTTTAAATAAAATTTATAGTTGTTTGTATAAAGAGTAGGCGAAGTATAAGCTGTAGTTACGCTTGATTAATTTGTTGGGTTTGGTTTCTATAGTTTTAATATTGTTTACGCTGGCTTCTCTGTAGATACGCTTATTGCTTTTAATAGTATAACTTAAGTCTACTATATTAAAGCTTATTTCACTAGAGCTTAAGTTATATAACAAAAAATCTGTCTTATTATAATTATCTTTTATTATTATATTTACGTCACACATATCATCATGACTATTATTATTAATAAATCTCAAAAATTCTTTTTTTACCTCTTTTATATCCTTACTTTTTTTAATCTCGTTTATATTTAAACAGTATTTTTTACAAATATATTCTGGTATAGAGGATTTGTTGTTAACTAGTGAGTAGAATTCGTCTACTACTATGTTGTTATTAATTTTAATAGAGTGTATCGCTAGGATATGTCCACTACTTACGCAATTATTAGTTGTTATAAAGTCGATGATTAAATAATCACTAAAACGTCTAAAAGTATCACCTGTGGGAATATTTTTTAATAGATAAGCGTTATTCTTATTATTTTCAACGTTTTTGTTGTAAATATGATAATCAGTCTTATTTAAATCTACCAAATTAGATGTGTCAACCAACCTGTTTAAAATTTTTTTATCCATACATATATTTTAACATAAATTTAAATTAAAATCCAGTAAAAACAAAAAAAATGTAATATTATGTTTTATTTTATATAATAATATATAATTTAAGTATATGA
Source organism: bacterium (assembly GCA_044425885.1). Lineage (GTDB taxonomy): Bacteria > Bacillota > Clostridia > Lachnospirales > CAG-274 > Tyzzerella. The sequence continues at coordinate 2,497 of JAWXUY010000114.1, forward strand.
TTTAACTTGATATTTAATAAAATTTAAAGTAATATATAAAACTATAGACGGGCTATATTTTTTAAAACTGCTCTATAATAATTATTAGTTTACGATTATTATTATAGATTACATGAAATTCTAATAAGCACTAATAAATATTAATAAATACGAACTGGGAGGATTTAAATATTGAAAATACAATTTGAAAAACTTGAAAACACGTTAATAATAAAGTTATACGGTGAGATAGACCACTATTTTGCCGAAGAAACAAGGGATAAAATAGACAGAGAATTTGTTGTTAATAACTATAAAAATATTATATTTGATTTTGAAGAAGTAAATTTTATGGATAGCTCTGGTATAGGAATGATTATAGGTAGGTATAAACTTACAAAGGAGCGCAACGGAAATGTTTACGCATTTGGACTTAGAGATAATGCTAAAAGAGTATTTAATATATCAGGGTTAAATAAAATTATATGTTACGTAGAAACAAAAGAAGAAGCGATAAAGCAGTTAAATAAATAGACGTTTTAATATTATGCAATAATATAATTTATTATATAATAATATGATTTATAAAATTAAAATATAACGACTTTAATAATAATATGATTTTAAATATTATTATTAATATAGATATTAGGAGGTTTTGAAATGAATTTTGACAACAAAATTAAAATTATACTAGACGCCAACTCAAAAAACGAGTCAGTGGCTAGAGTTAGTGTGGCATCTTTTGCAACGCAATTAAATCCAACACTGCAAGAGTTAGAGGATATAAAAATGGCAGTATCAGAAGCTGTTACAAATTCTATAATTCACGGCTATAACAAGTATAGTACTAATAATAAACCTAATAGTGCTAATGACGAGCAAATAGAGACGACTCAAGAAGTAGTTATCATATGCGGGATAGTGGAAGATACTTTACATATAGAAATAGAAGATAAAGGAGTAGGTATAAAAAATATAGAGAAAGCGATGGAGCCTTTATATACTTCAAAGCCTAATATGGAGAGGTCTGGTATGGGATTCACTGTAATGGAGGCATTTATGGACCATATAGAAGTAATATCAGAAGAATCAAAGGGGACAAGAATTATTTTAAGAAAAAGAATAATACAATAAATATTAGTTCGAGGAGGGTCTTTTATTTATGGATAACGATGTATTAGATTTAATAAAGCTTGCGCAGACAAAACCCTGTGAAGATAGCGAAGAAAATAACGATATTGCAAAAGATGCGATAGAAATATTAATAAAAAATAACTCTGGCTTAATTTGGAGTATAGTAAAGAGATTTCTAAATAGAGGCTATGACGCAGATGACTTATATCAAATAGGAGCTATAGGGCTTATTAAATGTATTAAAAAGTTTGATATGTCCTACGATGTTAAATTCTCTACTTATGCTGTTCCGATGATAATAGGTGAAATAAAAAGGTTTATTAGAGATGATGGTATGATAAAGGTCTCAAGACCACTAAAAGAAATAGCTACCAAAGCAAAATATATGAAAGATTTTTTAACAAAGCAAAATAATCAAGAACCTACAGTAAATGAGATTGCCGAAGCCCTTAACGTGAGGGTCGATGATTTAATTCTTGCACTAGATGCCGATAGGGAAATAGAGTCTCTTTATAGCACTGTTTATCAGGGCGAGGGTAGGAGCGTTTATTTAATAGACAAGCTAGGGCAACAGTCGGATACGCAAGACAAAATAGTAGAGAATATTTTATTAAAGGATTTAATAAGAAACCTAGAGCCTAGAGAACAGGAGATAATAGACTTGAGATATTTTAAAGACAAGACGCAGAGTGAAGTAGCTAAAAAGATAGGTATATCGCAAGTTCAAGTATCCAGAATAGAAAAGAAGATTCTGAACAAGATACGTTTAGAGATGAAGAATAAGAGTGATTAAAATATAAAAAAGTACTTTAGATAATTTTTATTTTACTAAAGTACTTTTTATTATTTATTATTTATTATTTATTATTTATTTTTAAAATATAATATATATAACCCTTTTAGGATTAAATTATCGTCGTATACTATCTCTTGCTTACAATAAGGTATAATATGCTTAGATATACCTCCTGTTGCCACTACGGTCGCTTTTTCACCCAGTTCTTCTTCCATTCTTTCGATTATACCATCTATCATAGAGGCATTACCCAAAATTACTCCGCTACGCATACAATCTATAGTGTTAGAGCCGATTGCTTTTTTAGGTGCTTCTAAACTAATAAAAGGTAATTGAGCTGTCATAGAAGAAAGCGCATCTAAAGATATTTTTACCCCAGGAACAATAGCACCGCCTAAATAATTCTTATTTTTATCCATTACTGATACTGTCGTAGCTGTACCCATATCTATATTTATTATAGGTGTTTTAAATAGCTCTATACAAGCTACCGCATTTACTACCAAATCGCTACCAAGTTGAGCTGGATTATCTGTTAAAATATTAAGACCAGTCTTTATTCCAGGTCCTACAATAATTATATTTGTCTGCCCAGTGACCATTGTTATAGATTGCTTTATAGCATCTAAAACAGGTGGAACAACTGATGATATAATACAGCCATTTATTAAATTTATATCTATTTTATAAATATCTAAAATATTTTTTATTTGTATGGCATACTGGTCTCTTGTAAGAGTCTTGTCTGTATGTAGTCTGGCTATAAACTCAGATTCATTTTGGTTTTTAAGACCGCCGATTACTATATTTGTATTACCTATATCTATTGCTAATAGCATAATTTTTTTCTCCCTTTATACATATATAATTATAATATTTATATTTTACTTTATTATTATAGCTTCACAAATTTTAATAAAACTTTAGTAATCGCCACTGTTAATATAGAGGCTGTAATCGCCTCAACTAATGATGATAAAGCTAAATTAGAAAACATAACGCCGAGTAATAGCTCAGGAGTTGTTCCCCAAACCTCTGCATAACTATCTTTAAAAAAAGTATAAATAAATCCCAGTACAAAAACTGTATTTGTAAAAGACCCCACTATACCAGCCAAAGAAAGCGCTATCTCATTTCTATTTTTAAATATTTTTCTGAAAATATTATAAATATAATATGGTACTATCCCTACAAGTATTCTAGGCACAAAGCACACTACTGCACTAAGTATATTACCGCTTAAAAATGGTGAAAACATAAATGCTACAGGTCCTACATTAATATGAGCTGTTATGAGACTTGTTAAGCCAAATACAAAACCCAAGAACGAGCCGTATTTAGGTCCTAATATTATAGAACCTATTATCACTGGTATATGTACCGTCACTACTTTAAATATTCCTATTGGTAAATATCCTAGAGGGGTTATTCCCATTATAAATATTATAGCTGTAAAAAGTGATAGCTGTACAAGTTCTTTGGTACTTATTTTAGAGCTAGAAGCTCTGGCAGTAGTACTATCTGCTGTTGATACACTTGCTTTTAAATTAAGCATAAAAACCTCCTTGCTGTTGCTCTAATTAGCATAGATACAACGCATAATTATTTTATATATCTTTATTATACCAAAAGCGTTATATGAATACAATAAAAATTTTATTAATTTTTTATTTCTACAAGTTTATATTCTTAATTTAATAATAATTACCAAAAATATATATATATTTTTAGTATAAATAACTAATTAACTAAATCTTCTACTAAAATATTATCGTCTGGCAGTACTATCTATTTAC
>JAWXUY010000115.1:0-6196 GCA_044425885.1 bacterium
GCTTGACACCTAATTTAAATTATGATATAGTTAGTGTTGGTAAACATATGTTAGACTAAATTAACAAATTATTTAAATAAATTAACATTTAGACTTGAGATAAATGCATAAATAAAATAGAGGGAGGCGTTAATCATATCGAAGGATAAGAAGAATAACACTATAACTATTTTAATGCTAGTTATAACTATTATTTGTTCTATATGTTCACTTTTTATAGGAGCTATAGATATATTTAGCTTTGAAAAAGATGGGTTTTCAGGGATAGACTTGCTGTTAATATCAAGATTACCAAGATTGATGGCTATTTTGTGTACAGGAGTTGGTATGAGCATAGCAGGACTTATAATGCAACAGCTTTGTATGAATAAATTTGTTTCACCTACAACAGGAGCGACTATATCGTCTGCACAATTTGGAGTAATGCTGTCACTGGTATTTTTTTCAAACGCAACATTATTTCAGAAAACAATGCTATCTTTTTTTACATCAGTGTTGGGTACTTGGATATTTGTATGGATGATACAGAAAATAAAATTTAAAGATATGATGCTAGTACCACTAATAGGTATAATGTTTGGAATGGTTATATCTGGATTTACAAACTTTTTTGCTTATAGATATGGGGCAATGCAGTCTTTGTCAGCGACACTTGTTGGAGATTTTTCACTTATTATAAGAGGAAGATACGAGATAGTGTTTTTGGTAGTGCCACTGGTTATTATAGCATACATATACGCTAATCATTTTAATATAGTTGGTATGGGGGAAGATTTTTCTAATAACTTAGGTATTAATTATAATTTTATATTGCTTATGGGATTATCTATATCGGCTTTAATTACGGCTTCAATAGTGGTAACAGTTGGGACTATTTCTTATATAGGATTAATTATTCCTAATATAGTATCAATGTTTAGGGGAGATAAGATAAGAGGAAGTATAGTAGATGTTTCTATATTTGGGGCACTATTTGTACTTTTATGTGATATAATAGGACGACTTATAATACACCCATACGAATTGCCAGTCGACTTGATAGCTGGTATTTTGGGAAGTGCTATATTTATAATATTTATGAATATGCGACTTAGTCAGGGTAAAAAAGGAAAGAAATCAACTACAACTAGATTAAATAAGACGGAGGTGGCGAGCTGTGACAATAGATAAATTAAGCCAAACTGGTCATTGCGATGTAGCGGATAGAAGTAGCGCAAGTAAAAAATTAAATAAGAATTTAAAACTAAATATTACACTTGTTGCGATGATTATACTAGCGGTGCTATCATGTTGTTTTTTTATGTACTATGGACTTGGAGAATTAAGTGAAAAAGGAAGAAACTATACGCTTAATATTAGACAGCCACGCTTATACGCTATGATGATAGCTGGAGGCTGTATAGGGGTAGCATCTATTGCATTTCAGTCAGTTATTAGAAATACAATAGTTACACCTTGCTTACTAGGTATGAACTCATTATACTCATTAGTGCAAACTTCTATATTTTTTATACTGGGAGCTGAATCTATATTTGTGTATAATAGGAATATAGGATTTTTATTAAACTTGGTGGTTATGTCTGCGACAGCATTGTTAATATACGGTTATTTATTTAAAAAGACGAATTATAATGTATTGTACGTTTTGCTAGCAGGGACGGTATTATCAAGCTTTTTTGGTAGTATTACAACAGGTATGACACGTATAATGGACCCAAATACATACGACACTTTACTAGATAGCTTGGTAGCGAGCTTTGGTAGAGTAAACTCGGATATTTTGATGATTTCAGTAGGAGTTATAATAGGAATAGCAGTTTTATTTTGGAAAGATATAAAATTGTTAGACGTTTTAACGCTTGGTAAAAATCAAGCAATTAACTTGGGAATTGACTACGATAAAGCTATTAGTAGAATACTACTTGCGGTAGTAATATTAATAGCAGTAGCTACAGCATTAGTTGGACCGATATCATTTTTAGGATTAATTATAGCAAATATATCAAGACAATTATTTAATACATATCGTCATAGTTATCTTATGGCAGGTTCTGCATTGTTTGGAGTTATTATCTTGGCAGGCGGACAAGGAGTAATTGAACACGTATTGCCTTTTACGACGTATATATCTGTTATTATTAATATATTTGGCGGAGGTTATTTCTTATTTTTAATCATGAAGAATAAAGGAGCATAGAGCGTAGAATATGATAATTAAATCAATACAAAAATCATTTGGTGATAAGAAAGTAGTAGATGACGTTAATTTTGAGATACCGAAGAATAAGCTTATTTCGTTGATAGGTCCTAATGGGGCTGGTAAATCGACTGTTTTAAATATAATTACACGTCTTATAGCAAGAGATGCTGGAGAAATACTTATAGATGACAAAGATATTAAAAATTATAAAGCGAACGAGCTATCAAAACGCATGGCAATTTTAACGCAAACTAATCATATAACAATGAAACTAACAGTAAGAGAATTGGTATCTTTTGGAAGATTTCCACATTCAGGGTCACGCTTAATGCAAGAAGATTATGTACACGTTGATAATGCTATTGCCTATATGGAGTTAGAAGAATTTGAAGATAGATTTATAGATGAGCTATCAGGGGGACAGCGCCAAAGGGCTTATATAGCTATGGTTATAGCACAAGATACAGAGTACGTATTTTTGGACGAGCCTACGAATAACTTAGATATTTATCATTCATCTAATATGATGAAACTATGTAGAAGATTATGTGATGAGCTAGGCAAGACAGTCATACTAGTTTTACATGAGATTAATTTTGCATCTAACTATTCAGACTATATAGGAGCATTCTTAGATGGTAAACTTCATAAATTTGGGACAGTAGAGGAAATAATGACAAAAGAAGTTTTAAGAGACTTATATAAAGTAGACTTTGAAATAATGGAGATTAATAATAAGCCAGTTTCTATTTATTATTAAAAAATATTAAAATAAAATATTATAAAATATTATAAAATAAAGGGAGAATATTAAAATGAAATTTAAACAAAGATTATTAACAATTGTGTTAGCAGGTACTATGGGATTATCTTTAGTTGGATGTGGTTCAAGTAGCAATGATACTACTACGACTACTCAAACTACTACAGAAGCTACAACTCAAACTACTACTCAAGCTACAACTCAAACTACTACAAGTAGTGCAAGTTCATCTAGCGATAATAGTACAGAAAATTCTGCATTTATAACAGTTAATGCTAAAAATGGTGAAGGCGAATTTGTAGATATGCAAGTTCCATTTAAACCAGAGAAAGTAGCATTTTTAGATTACGTAGCACTTGATATGTGTATAGCACTAGGACTTATAGATGATATGGAATTTATAACAGTTCAAGGTGATGGTAGTATGCCAGAATACTTAATGGAAGTATTCAAAGACCAAGAAGTTAACTTAGGTGGTTTAAAATCATACCAAGAAGATACGACAATTATGACAGAAATTTTAGAATTTGAGCCAAACTTAATCTTTACAAGTGGACGTTCAGCGAGCGACTATGAGAGCTTTATGGAAATAGTTGACGAAGATGGAGGAGTTGTATCATCTTCTATCACGTATGTACCAAGTACATACGATAGCTTCAAAGAGATTAATACAAGAAATGCATCGATATTTGGATTAGAAGATGAAATGGACGAAATATTAGCTCAATATGATGACAGATTAGAAGAACTTAAAAGCTGGGGAGAAGGTCAAACAGCGATGATGACAATATTCACTGGTGGTTCAATGAATGTACTTGGTAATGAGTCACGTTGTTCAATGATATTTAATGACTTAGGGTTTGAGAACGTAGGAACTGATGTAGATACAAGTCATGGAGATACAGCGAGTTACGAAGCTTTATTAGCACTTAATCCAGATTATATATTTGTTTTAGATAGAGATTCAGCAATAGGAGCAGAAGGAGCTACAGCGGCTCTTGAATTATTAGACAACGAGATAGTACACCAAAGCGATGCTTGGCAAAATGGTAATGTAGTAATACTAGATCCACTAGTATGGTACTTAGTAGAGGGCGGAGTAATAGCGATGGACACAATGCTTAGTGATTTAGAAGCAGGTAGAGACCAATAATAATACAAATTTAATATAAAAAAAATACCAATATCTTATTAAGATGTTGGTATTTTTTTATATTATTATTTGCTAGCTAGAAGGTAGGGATAATAACAACTCAAAACCAAGCATATATATTTCAAAATTGCTTAACTCAAAAACGTTGATATACTCCTGTTCTTTGAACCAGCTTTTGTCAAGATTAGATTTTTTTATAATACATTCTTGACCCCCCAAAGACAACACTATATTTTCTTTTGAATTTATGTTAATAGAAAGAGGTAATGATAATTGCTTATAATTAATCATTAGGTTGCTTTTTGCTTCTAACATATTATACTCTAATACAAAATCATCAAGTATATTTAAATATAAAATATCTTCTTCTAGAGTAAGCGAAAAGTTAACTTCTTCTGTCATATTGGCTTTGTTGTTAATAATAGTAAAAGTAATTAGCTCTAATAAATTGTCTAAATTGTTAAACTTGACTATAGTTTCTATATCGCCAGTCAACTTAGAAAACTGCACAACTGTTTGATTAAACAATGAAATAGAGTACTGATTATTACTACGCTTTAGCTTTGATAACTCACTTTTAACATAGTTATTTAAATCTTCCTCTAAGTCAATTAATAGACTCTCTGTGCTTTTGTATGACTTAGACAAAGATGGAAATATATCTAAAAAATCAAAGAAATCTAATTTAAGAACTAAGTCAATTCCAGATATGCCATTAAAGAACTTAGAAACAGAATTAGTTAAAATAAGGTTAGAAGCAAGATAATTTTGAACTGACTTTAATTCAAATATATCTTGGTTTAAATTTATTAAAACTTCTTCTAGGCGTTCATAATCAGGAACTATTGAATAAGTAGCTAAATCATGCGTACCATTTGCGAGAGTCACCCTAGTTGGTAAGGCTTCTACGTAATTAAAACAGCCTAATATATTTGGCATATTTTTCAAGAGTAGCATATTAAATTCGTTTAGTATATCTAGATTTGTGTTAAAGAACTCGAATAGATTAACTTGAGAATTCTCTGGCAAATTTATTTTAAGGTCATCTACTATAGTGTCTATAGCGAAGCCATAAGGCTTAGATAATAGATTAGATATTATAATAGCATTATTTGATATAGATAATTCAGCGAATTCAAAATCAATTAGAATTTGTTGATTAGGAATATCGGTTACAATATTAAACTCGGGAGTTATGTATGACTGTGGAGAATAAATATTGTATTGACTTTTAGTAAGGTCTTTTAATAAAGATATTACTTCTATGTTAGAATATATGTCTTTTGCATCAGAATAGACCTCGTAGAGAGTGCTGGCGATGGCGTAAGAGACTTTATTTTCCTGTAATAAAGAAGAAGTACTTGATTTAAAAAAACTAAAAATAGATATAAAAAATACCACAAAAATAATAATAAATATAAAAATCTTTTTTAAATAATTATTATTATTATTATTTTTTTTATTAGAGCTACTACCAGTTAGATTATCACTATTCAAATTATTATTATTATTATTCATGACTTGTAATTTCCTTTCTAGTTAATTTTGGTTAATTTAGTGTATTTTAATAAAAACTTATAAATATCATCATTAATTAAATGCGTCTGCTTTTTAATGACTTGAGGTACTTCTTGGACTTCTGAATTTACACAAATATAATAAGCCAAAGGATTACTTATAGTGAGCTCCCAAAAAGGGAATTTTATAATGGTAGGAGTGTTATAACCAACCCCTAACTCTAAGTAAATAATTTTTTTATATTGGCAATTGCTTAAAAAATTCTCATAACGCTCTAATGCCTCATACCAACCATCATCTTGTATAAAAGTATTATCTTTTCTTATATTAGGAGACATTTCAGCACCACACTTAGGACAATAAGGTATAAGCTCGGAGGGTATAACTAAGCTGTTTTTGGTATTGCGTTGATAATCTAGCATCTTGTAGATAATATCTTGATTATCATAAGTTTGGTCATGACAAGCCCTAGAGCACTGGAATAGACCATAGTTACCCTGTACATAAAAAATAGAATTTTTGCTAAAACCACTCCTAATAAATAAATTGTCTGCATTTGTGG
>JAWXUY010000116.1:0-6073 GCA_044425885.1 bacterium
TGACTCGCACTCACCGCAGTAGGCTCATCAACTAAAGTAATTTCTTCCTCTAAAGCAAGCTCCTCGCTCACATTAGCTAATTCCTCGCCCACGCTATCATCAGCAAAAACAACTCCCATTGGAAGACTGCTAAGAGCCATTGCACTACATAACCCTAAAGCAACATTTTTTCTGTTTATAATTATTTTGCTTTTCATAAATTGTTCATCACCCATAAAATAAATGAGTGATATCCTCCTTTTTTTAATTAAATTTACCTAAGGTCGATAAACCCTAAGCATTATGTACGCCATAGCGCATATTATAGATATGTTTTTTTTAAGCTTAATAGATTTTTGGGGTTATTCGGTATAAATATTTATAAGATAGAATATATAACCAGCGCCAAAAAAGCTATATACTTAAACACAACCTCTATAAGCTCCTACTAGCCCTATCAAGATTGCTTGACATAACCCATCACTGTTTTTCTTCTTATTATTATTTTACAGCGATGAGACATTTGCTTAGTTTTAACTTGGTCTTTTTTTTTAGACTAGCTAACTAAGTTAAAGCAATTGTACCATAATTAAAATGATAATGCAACGTTTTTTTTTAAATTGTAATATAATTGTAATATAAGGATTGATTAAGGCTGTATATCGGGGAAAAATATAAAAAAAAGCACTAAGGAATGCCCCTAAATTTAAAAGAGAAAGGAGTTTTTTTAAGAGTTTTCATCATAACTATCTAGTAATTTAAATTTTGAAGATACTAAAATTGTTATAGAAGTAAAATTGTATAGAAGTAAAATTGTTATAGAAGTAAAATTGTTATAGAAGTAAAATTAGACTAGGGTAATAACACGATTGTGCTTTTAGTAATATAGTAATAAATATGATAATTTATATGTTCAATTATTTTTATAGGTTTATGCTATAGGAATTATATAATATATTGACATATATATGGTTATCTGTTATTATATTAATTATATAAGAAACTTAAAATAAATAAAAATAAATAAAGTCTGCAAAAAAATAAAAAGGAGAAGCTACTAGCCTACATGTTTAAATTAATCTTACAAAGAATTATTTAATATTTTTTCATCACAAAGCTAAATATATTTGGCGCAACACGTATGAAGTAGCAAAGTATTTATTCATGGAATCTAAATTAAGAAAAAATTCAAAAATAATTAATAATTTACTTGTTTTTTTTTCTATCTGTTTACTTGTAATTACAGCGTTTAAAGTCTACCATGAACAAATATTAAAGAAAGACGCAATTGGTCTTGAGAGAGTAGAGATGTTGTCATCTAGCATACAAAGACTTTCTATATTTGAATTTGAAAAAAATTACAATAATTCTCTAGATATAAATTTAGATGATTTATTTTACGATATTTTTTCACATAGAGATTTAGAGGAGTTTAAAGGACTTTCAAATATAGAAATAGCAGATAAAATTAGTAGTGAATTTAATTATTTTAGCACGAATAAAGAGATAATAGTTAATTTATTAGTATTTGAAGAAAACCTAATAGCTTTTAAGAATTCAGTTGTTGACTTAAGAAATGATGTTGAGAATAGCCGAGAGAATTTATTTGAAATCAGCGAGAAGAATTTCGAGATATCAACACATTTAATAGAGTATATTCATGAGCATTTAGATTTTTTAAAGGATTTAATTAAGTTGTCTGGAGAAGTAATATTTGTTGATGTTATTGTGATAGGAGTGTTGTTGTATAAGAAACTTAGATTTGCTAATTTAGAGCTTGTAAGAAGTCAGGAATTATCAAAAGATATGTACATTGATATATCAACAGGTTTGTATAATCGTTCAAAATGTCAAGAGTTATTAAATAATCACGCTAATAACATAGAAGAACAAAGAGAAAGAGCAATTATCATTTTTGATTTAAATTTTTTAAAACAAACAAACGACTCTTTAGGGCATCACGCAGGAGATATGTTAATATCTAGTTTTGCTTATCAACTAAAAGAGGCTACCAAAATATTTCCTTATGAAATTTTTATAGCGAGATACGGAGGTGATGAGTTTATGGCTTATTTTTCTAACGTAGAAGAACAAGACATTAAAATTTATCTAAAACAACTTAGTTTTTTAGTAAATACTCATAACGAAGACGAAAATAATTTTTTTATTATTTCTTATGCGGTTGGTTACTCTATAACAACGAATGAAACGAAGTTAATTACTACGCAAGAGCTTTTTGATATAGCGGACGAGAATATGTATAAAAATAAAATAGAAATGAAATTAAATAATTTAAATAATAAATAATAAATGGTTTATTTAAGATAATATAATATAATATTTTAAAAAAATATACACGACCAAAAATAAAGAGTAAAGAAATGTATGAAAGGAAAGATACTAAAGTATTACAAGTATTAAATTAACTAATTAATTTTCTAGTATGTTTATTTATATTTGTTTGTATTTTAAGTAGAGGATATTGATATGAATACATTAGAAAATAATAAATTAGACATATTAAAAATTTTGGTTATAATTTTTTGTATATCTTTTACAGGAATAGGAATATTAATAAAATATCAAAATAATATTTTAGAAAAAAATACTGATGGTCTAGACGTTATTGAATATCTAAATTCTCAAGTTCAAAGGGTTACCAAGCTTGAGTTAGAATTTGATTTCAGCAATACTCTTATTTCTATATTGGATGACCACTCAATGGAATTAAGTGAATATAAATATTTTTCCAAAAACCAATCTATAACAAAGTTGGTACAAGATTATTCTAAAGAGTTTCAAGTGTTTAAAGAAGAATTATTAAATTTTCGAATTGTAGGGCAAAGGGATGATTTATTTAATGCAAGTGAGCATCACTATGTTTTGTCTGTAATTATTACAAAAGCAGTTAAGACGCACATAGATAACCTCTCTAACTCAATAACTCGTTTAAATAATATTCTAATACTACATATATGTATAATAGCAGGTTTATTAATTAAAATTTTAATTAATACAAATTATGAGCTATATAAAAATACCAACATTTCAAAAGATATGTTTTTAGATATATCTACTGGTATTTATAATTCTTCTAAGTGTCATGAAATATTAAATAACATAACGAATTCTTTAGAATATGAAGGTCGAGCAGTATTAATTTTTGATTTAAGTGATTCTAAAAAAGATGCTAATATAAAGATTTTTGCTAATTATCTAAAAGAAGCTTGTAATTTATTTGTTTACGATATATTTGTTGGTAGATATTCTCATAGTGTCTTCATGGTATATTTTACAGATACAATAGAAAAAGATATTGAATTATATATAAATGAAATTAATTTTTTTGTTAATAGAGATAGTTTAAATGATTCCTCAAAAAAAATACTCTATGATTTTGGTTATTGCATAGCCAACAACAACAACAAGTTATTAAGCACCTATGAGCTTTTTGAAATAGCTATGTTTAATGTCTACAAAAATAAGCTACAGTTAAAATACAAAAAGAAAAAAAATAAAAAATAAAAAGTAAATTATATAATATATAAGTAAAATCGCATAATATAATAGTAAAAAAATAAAAATTGAAAGGATAAGTCACTTATTATTTTGATAATTATAAAGTAATCCTATAGTTATATTTTAAGTGGCACATATTAAATCTATGAAAATTTCAACCAGCAATAAATTAGATATATTTAAAATTCTACTTATATTTTGTTCAATGTCTTTTTTAGGACTTGCTTGGCTTACTTCTGGTCAAAATGTTATTTTAGAGCTAGATATGGAAGGTCTATCAAAAATAGATAGTCTAAGCTCAGGCGTTCAACGAGCCGCAAAACTTGAGTTAGAGGGAAATATTGATAATTCCTTGATTACTTACTTAAATGAAACTGCTATTGAATTATATTCAAGTGATATGGGCTCTATTTACTTTAACCAAGAACCTGAAATGCTGGAGATAATTAAATCATATGTTTATAATTATCATAATTTTAGAGAGGCTATTATAGACTTTAGAATTACCGAAGATAGAGATTTATTTTTTATAGCTAGCGAGAACCATTATGACCAATCTATAATAGTAATAGAGCTTATAACTGAATACATAGATGATTTATCTGATTTTGTAAACTTACTAAATAATTTATCTATGTTTAATATATTAACTATAGCTGGTCTATTATTTAAAATATTATACGATACTTTGATAGAGCTTAAAAAAAGTAAAGAAGTTTCAAAAGATATGTTTATAGATACTTCTACAGGAGTATATAATCGTTCTAAGTGCCAAGAAGTAATGAAAAATTTCTCAACTACAGATGAGTTTGGGGATAGAGCAGTACTAATCTTTGACCTCAATGATTTGAAAAAAACAAACGATAGTTTGGGGCATAGAGCAGGTGATTTATTAATATCAAGCTTTGCTAATCAACTAAAAGAAGCTACCCAAATATTTACTTTTGACGTGTTTATAGGTAGGTATGGTGGCGATGAGTTTATGATTTATTTTTCTTATGTAGAAGAAAAAGATGTAATTTTATACATAAACGAAATAAATTTTTTAGTAAATCATTTTAACGAAACTGCCAACAAGCCTTTTACGCTATCTTTTGCCGTTGGATATAGCATAACTAATGCTGAAACAAAAGACATCTCTACAAGAGAGTTATTTGATGCTGCTGACGAAGATATGTATAAAAACAAAATAGCTATGAAAGAAAAGAAAAGACAAGAACTACTAGCTCAAGGTATAGAAATAGAAGAAGTCCCTGATGACAGACTTCAATAAGAAAATTTAAATTTTAAATTAAATATTATATAAACTAAAAAACTATAAGATAATAATTAATCTTATAGTTTTTTTTTATAATATTTTTTATAATATTATGATTGTGATGGAGATGAGGGGAATCGAACCCCTGTCCGAAAACCCGTCAATAAAGACTTCTTCCATTATAGTTACTTGTTAAAATTTCCTAATATAGACACCAAGCAACAAGCAGAATATATTAAGTAGCTTCATAGAATCTTTTTTCTTGGCAAAGCTTACAAGAAAAAGTGCCTCACTTAGTCAACGTCTAGTCTTTAGCTGTGAGAGACTAAAGGTAGCCGACAGCTTTTAATTAAGCTGCAAACGCAAAATTATTTTCGTCGTTTAATTTTAAAAGTTTTTGAATTTTTAGCGTAGGATTCACTACGAATGGCTATCCCTATCTTCAAAGTCACCGTCGAAACCTTTACACCCCCACGATTAACTTATTAACTTACAAGATAGATTATAACACATTCTAAAAAATAAAACAAGCCTTTTTTTAAAAAATTTTCTTTAATTTTTCGACATAAATTTTTTATAATTTTTTTATTTTATTTAGCTTAACATCATACGATCGTTTGCAAACTCACTATTTGTTGCAAGCTCAAACTTGGCTAATAAATCCGATACTTTTAATTTACTTTTTTCCTCACCTTTTATATCATATATAACTTTACCATCATACATCATAATTAGTCTATTACCAAAAGTTATAGCATCTTTCATATTGTGCGTAATCATAATAGTAGTCAAGCTATTTTTTTCTACTATTTTTTTAGTTAAATCCAAAACCTTGTGGGCAGTTTTGGGGTCTAAAGCGGCTGTATGCTCATCAAGTAGTAACACTTTAGGATTTTGGAGGGTAGCCATTAAGAGAGTTAAAGCTTGCCTTTGTCCTCCAGATAGTAGACTAACTTTACTAGTAAGCCTATTTTCAAGACCTAAGTCAAGAGGCACTAAAATTTCTTTATATAACTCTTTTTCCTTTTGGGTTATTCCCCATCTAAGAGTTCTTTTCTGCCCACGCCTGTAAGCCATTGCAAGATTTTCTTCTATTCCCATATTACCAGCAGTTCCCATCATAGGGTCTTGGAATACACGTCCAAGTAAGCTTGCTCTTTTATATTCTACAAGTCTTGTAACGTCTGTGCCATCTATACTTATACTACCACTATCGGCAAAAAATACTCCAGATATCATATTCAAAAGAGTAGACTTTCCAGCACCATTACCGCCTATTACAGTCACAAAATCTCCAGCATCTAAGCTTAAATTAAG
>JAWXUY010000117.1:0-6001 GCA_044425885.1 bacterium
GTCGCACTCCACATGGAGTGCGTGGATTGAAATAATCAAGCTATTAATATTTTAGATGTTGGCGAGGGTCGCACTCCACATGGAGTGCGTGGATTGAAATAACTTTTGTATAGAGATGGAAACTGGAACAGGTAAGGTCGCACTCCACATGGAGTGCGTGGATTGAAATCTGCCACAACAAATAATATATCGGAACTAGAAGGTCGCACTCCACATGGAGTGCGTGGATTTAAATTGGAAAATAGTGACAATTCAAAAAAGAAAGCTAGGTCGCACTCCACATGGAGTGCGTGGATTGAAATGAGATGGTAGTAGTATATCAAATGAAAAAGTCGAGTCGCACTCCACATGGAGTGCGTGGATTGAAATTTTGTCAATCACTAAGTACTTGTTCAGACCAACGTCGCACTCCACATGGAGTGCGTGGATTGAAATTATAGTTAAATACTTCTTCTTTTAGCTCTCTAGGTCGCACTCCACATGGAGTGCGTGGATTGAAATTTAACTGTAGGCACGGCGTTAGCTACGGCGGGAGGTCGCACTCCACATGGAGTGCTTGGATTGAAATTTTTAGATTGTATTAATTGTTTTCTATGACTATCGTCGCACTCCACATGGAGTGCGTGGATTGAAATTGAATTTGTGAAAGCTAAAATCATTTTGGTTTTGGGTCGCACTCCACATGGAGTGCGTGGATTGAAATGATATCATATCATCAAAATCACTACTGTAAATAGTCGCACTCCACATGGAGTGCGTGGATTGAAATAGCAAAATCCCACCCCACCGCCAAAAAAGGTTTGTCGCACTCCACATGGAGTGCGTGGATTGAAATTAGTAGATAAGCCTGTTCGTGCTAGTCAGTCCCGTCGCACTCCACATGGAGTGCGTGGATTGAAATTGTGTTTTATCTCACCTTTAATACTAACATAATAGTCGCACTCCACATGGAGTGCGTGGATTGAAATCATTCCAGCATATATATAATAATTTTTGTTAATAAGTCGCACTCCACATGGAGTGTGTGGATTGAAATAAAAAGAAAGAGAGCGGTATTTATTCTAAAAATGTCGCACTCCTCATGGAGTGCGTGGATTGAAATCTGTTAATAGTAGAAACGCAAATTACTACTAAAGTCGCACTCCTCATGGAGTGCGTGGATTGAAATTTTGAAGTACTATATTAGATATAATTACTCCTTTGTCGCACTCCACATGGAGTGCGTGGATTGAAATTAGTAAGAATAGGTTCTTCCTTACCAAAATATTGTCGCACTCCATATGGAGTGCGTGGATTGAAATTACATTATTATAACAGACAAGAAAAAAGAATGCAAGTCGCACTTCACATGGAGTCCGTGGATTGAAATAAGTCAATAATATCATAATTATGTCACAGAATTTTAAAAATAGAGTAGCAAATCTGTTATCGGATTGCTACTCTATTAATTTTGAAATTTATTAGTTCTCTATAAATTTGCTTCTATCGTAAACCTAACAACCATTAGTATTATAAAATATGCAAATAGTATAGAAAATGCCTGATAATCTCCTTTAGAATACTCCAGTAATTTTAACTTAGAGCGGTTCATATCTCCCCTGTAACAGCGTGACTCCATCGCAATAGTTAAATCGTTTGCTCTCTTGAATGCCGATACAAAAAGCGGTACTAATATAGGTATAAAACTCTTTATTTTTGTTATTAAACCGCCCTCATCAAAATTAGCACCTCTTGATATTTGAGCATTCTTAATCTTTATAAACTCCTCAAGTATAGTTGGTATAAAGCGTAATGCAATAGTAATTATCATTGATAACTCATGAGCTGGAAAGTTAAACCTTTTAAGTGGTTCTAACAAGCTCTCAAGACCATCTGCAAAATCTAACGTCTTGGTAGTAAAAGTAAGCATTGAAGATGCTATTATAAGTATTATAAGCCTAAATGCCATTTTAAATGCATAAGATAAACCACCTGTTGTTATTTTAACAAAAGATATTTCTAATAATACTTCTCCATAAGGGTTAAAAAACACGTTTATACAAGCCGTAAACAAAAGCAAAAAACCTATTTTTTTTACACTATTTAATATTATACTAGTTGGTATTTTGGCTAAGCTAAGCACTACCAATAAAAATAATAGTGAGACAAAATTGCCTATAATACTTTTAGATATAAACACAAATGTTACATAACAAAACATTAAAATAATTTTAGTACGAGGGTCTAACTTATGTATTACAGAGTCTGCGGGATAATACTGACCAAAAGATATATTCATATTTTTAAACCTCCTCTACTATATTTTTATTATTTTTATTATTTTTATTATTTTTTAAGTTATTATCTAGTATTTTTACGCAGTCTTTTAGCTTATAAACGTTTGTGCTAAAACCATAGCCATACTCTTTATTTATAATCTCAAAAAGCTTACTATACTTTGGCACGTCTAGCCCTATTTCTTCTAAAAGCTCGTTATTTTTAAAGACGTTCTCTATATTATTATTTAATATGCATTTGCCTTTATTTAAAACTATTATTCTATTGCAAACTTTAGCCACATCTTCCATACTATGTGATACTAACACGATAGTTAAATTTAAATCATTTTGCATTTTGATAATCTGCGATAAAACTTCTTCTCTCGTGAAAGGGTCTAGCCCTGCTGTAAGCTCGTCAAATACAAGAATATCTGGTCGCATTGCTATTATTCCTGCTATTGCAACTCGTCTCTTTTCTCCCCCTGAAAGCTCAAACGGTGATTTATTATAGTAGTTTTCGCCGATAGACACAATATTAAGAGCCTCTATTACTCTCTTATCTACTTCTTCTTTTGGTAAATTCATATTATTTGGTGCATATGCTACATCTTTGTAGACAGTTTCCTCAAAAAGTTGATATTCTGGATACTGAAAAACTACCCCAACTTTTTTTCTTATTTCCCTTAAATTAATATTCTTTAGTTTTTTATTAGTCTTTTTATTATTACTAGATTTGCTAAAATCATACATATTTACACGATTTAAATAAATATCACCTTGCGAGGGCTTAATTAAGGCGTTTAGCATCTGTATTAACGTAGATTTACCTGAGCCAGTATGCCCTATAATACCTAAAAAATCACCATGATTAATAGTTAGATTAATATCGGATAGGGCAGTCCTCTCAAACACTGTGCCCTCTGAATAAGTATGCGTTATATTTTTTAGTTTTAACTTCTCTAAATTAGGGTTATCAACTTTTTCTTTTTCTTCTTGAGTATCTAGATTTAATTCGTTAATCAAGTTATTCTCTAAGCCATATTTTATTAAATTTTTGGCGAAGCCCTCTAGCGTTAAAGAATCTAGTGGCAAGTTATGCCCTAATTTATTTAAGCTATGTGCTATATCAAGTCCTTCTGGAACGTCTAGCTTAATCTTTTTAATATAATCTATATTCTTAAAAACTTCCAAGGGCGTATCATCTAGTATTACTCTACCTTTCTCCATCACTACAAGTCTTTCAGCGTCAACAACTTCTTCCATAAAATGAGTTATTAAAATAATAGTAATATTTTTTTGTTTATTTAATTTTTTAATAATATTTATAATCTCTTTTCTACCGCTTGGGTCTAGCATAGCTGTGGGCTCGTCTAGTACTATACATTGGGGTTGCATAGCAAGTATTCCAGCTATAGCTACTCTCTGCTTTTGTCCTCCAGATAAGTTGTTAATTGTGGCATCTCTAAATTCACTCATCCCCACCGACTCTAGTGCAAAATTAATTCGCTCCTTTATTTCCTCACGTGGTAACCCCAAGTTCTCTACCCCAAATGCTATATCATCTTCCACTATACTAGCCACTATTTGATTATCTGGGTTCTGAAAAACGATACCAACATCTTTCTTTATATCCCAAATATTCTCCTCTTTACTAGTACTCCTATTATTAACTATCACTTCTCCGCTAGTACCAGTAAGTATACCGCTGAAATGTTTAGCAAGAGTAGATTTACCTGAGCCATTATGCCCAAGTATTGCAACAAAGCTACCTTTTTCTATAGTTAAATCTATGTTATCAAGTGCTTTAAATAATACTTGTCCTTGAGTTTCTTCGCTATAAGAAGAATACTCAAAAGATAGGTTTTTAATCTGTAAGAAACTCATAAAATAACCCTCCATTAATATTTTATTATTTTTATAGCTATTATAAAATTATAACACACTAATTCCGAAAAACAAGCATAAATTAATTATAAAAAATACTCAAAAAAATTAAAGTTTTCTATAACTTTTGACGATATATACATATTAAGTAATTAATAGTATAATTATTAGTGCTTTATTTAAATTTTAAGGAGGTCTCTTTATGGCTAGTAACACAGTTATAAATACTAATATAATGGCATTGACAGCTCATAGAAATCTCGCTATGGTAGGTAATACTCAAGCCCAAGCAAATGCTAGATTGTCATCTGGTAAAAGAATAAATACAGCCGCCGATGATGCAGCAGGTCTAGCTATAGCAGAAAAAATGAAAGCCCAAATAATTAGTCTTGATATGGCTTACAAAAATGCTGACGATGCTATAAGTCTAATCCAAACAGCAGAAGGAGCACTTAATGAAGTAAATAGTATGCTTATAAGAATAAGAGAGCTTACTGTACAAGCATCTAATGACACAAATCAAGATTCAGATAGAGTAAAGCTTGCTGAAGAAGTTTCAGCTCTAATGACTGAAATAGATTCTATTACTGAAAGAACAGAGTTTAATGGAATGAAGCTTAATGATGGTTCTTTTAATGGTACTTTTCAAATAGGTGCAAATGCTGGTCAATTTATTAGTTTATCTATTGGCAATATGAGTATAGATGGTATAGGGGCTACTGATATAAAATCTGCATTTGGTCTAACTGAACAAGTTCTAAATGACAACGAATTAGTACAATCTACTTCAGCTGGTATTAAATATATAAGTGCTGATGTTTTAACAAGAGATATAACTATAAGTGATATAACTGGTCTAGATAGTTCTATAACAGCTGGTGGTTTTAATTATAGTTTTATTTTTGATGATCAAACTGGTAATAGCCAAACTATTACTACTTTTGTAGATTTAACTGGTTCAGATGGAAGCGCTACTGATATAGCTAATAGAATTGCTGTAGCTTTAGGTCGAGATGAATATGGGCAAGAGATGTTTTCAGTTAGTGCTAGTGGAGATACTCTTACTATAACAATGGCTTCTGGTTTATGTAGTAATTTATCAACAACTTCTGATAGTGATATAACTTTTACTCCAGCTTTAACAGACAGTGGTGGAACTGATTTATCTAGCACTACTTTAACTATGACTGAAGAAAATAAAACTTTAAGTGGTGAAGTAGATGGCATTCCTAATGCTGGTACTATAATAGTAGACCCATCTAAGATGTTAAACGGTGAAACTATTACTATAAATGGAACAGTTTTTATATATGACTCTACTATTGGTTCTGATAATGATGGCAGTACAAAATTTAGCAATGCCGACGGGTTATATGACTTAATGAGCAGTGCTGGAATAACTTGCGCAGATGGTATACTCACAGGACCTGCCGATTATTTAGTAGGAAATGGGACTTATACATCTAATTCTTCTTTTATAAGTTCAGATGGTTTTGATTATGCTCAAACGCTTAGCACTATAGATTTTGCTCTAGAAAATGTAACATCTCAAAGGTCAGCACTTGGTGCAGTCCAAAACAGGCTTGAATATACTAAAAATGGTTTAAGTATTGCAAGCGAAAATCTTCAATCAGCTAAGTCACGCATAGAAGATGCTGATATGGCTAAAGAAATGATGAGGTTGACATCTGCAAATGTTCTTCAACAAGCAGCTATGTCTATGTTAGCGCAAGCAAATCAAGCACCTCAAAGTATTACTCAATTATTAGGTTGAATTTTTAATTCTTACTTACAGTTCTTTATTTTTACTTAAAAACAAAATGAAAACTTTTTAAATTTTTAAAAAGTTCATTGAAATT
>JAWXUY010000118.1:0-5998 GCA_044425885.1 bacterium
AGTGCGTTTGTTATAAAATTTAAATGTTTGATATTAATATTAAAAGAAATAAAAATAAATAAGCTTAATAAAAGTAATTATTGAGAATAAAAAATATAATAATCCTCAATAGCTCAGTGGTAGAGCATTCGGCTGTTAACCGACAGGTCGTAGGTTCAAGTCCTACTTGGGGAGCTTTTAATAAGGCCCATTGGTCAAGCGGTTAAGACGCGGCCCTTTCACGGCTGAAACAGGGGTTCGATTCCCCTATGGGTCATTATTATATTAAGGCGATATAGCCAAGTGGTAAGGCATGGGACTGCAACTCCCTGATCCCCAGTTCAAATCTGGGTGTCGCCTTAAATTCATGAGAACAAGATATACAAAAAAGTTGATAGAAATATCAGCTTTTTTTTGTATTTTTTATATTATTATGTAATTTATGTTAAAATACTACAAAAAAAATTAGAAAAATATATTTTATTTTAGAATGTAACATTTTAGATATCTTTTCATATTATAAATTGAGGTATAAAATACCTATTAAAAAAATCAAAAATCAAAAATCAAAATATAATTTATAATAAATTGAAAAGGAGTGGTTAAATGTCAATTACAAAATCGGTTAATAAAACAGAAGTCAATGGTGACGAAAAATTTGTGTATAATATTGAGTTTTCTTTTAGTGACTTAACAGAGACAAATCAAATAGGAGAAATTAAAGATTTTCATTCTTCTAACATATTAATTAGTGAGCCTATAACAGGAAGCTCTGAAGTGGTAAAATATGTAACTTATGAAGAAGTAGATGGTGGAACGATGGCAACTTATAATCTTGGGACAGTTTCAGCTGGAACTACAGGTTCTTTTAATTATTTTGCTCAGTTTGGACCAGGTCGAAAAGACCAAGATACTTTTACAAATACTGCTTATTTATATTCAAATAGTCAGCAACTAGAGGAGTCTACAGCTGAGACTGTAACTCTTACTCTAGATGAAAATTTTAGGCTTACCAAAGACATTGTATATAAGGATTCTTACAAAGCTGGTGACGAGCTAGAGGTTAAGTTATATCTACAAAATACCAATGACAGGGGTGCTCAAATACAAAATGTTATAATTCAAGATATTTTACCTTCTGGTTTAACGGCGGTGACAGATTTTACTCCTATTGGTGAAGATGTTGAGATTAATGGCTATAATGACTCTAGTGTAGTTGGAATTGGTTCTTGGGAAGACAATGTTTTAACGTTTGAAATACCTAGTTATTCAGGTACAAGATATGTTATTACTTTTAAAGTTACGATAGATGAAGATGTAGAAGATGGTCAGATTATAACTAATACGGCAACTTGGACTAAAGATGGTGTAGCTGGAAACAATGCTTCTGACACTATAACTATTTTTATAGACAAAGTAACTGCAAATTTTTATAAAAATGGACCTTTATATGCACTTATAGGTGATACAATTATGTACAATATGGGTATTAGAAATACTGGAACAGTCGATTTAACAGGAGTAGTTTGGGAAGACATTGTACCAGACGAGGTTAATTTGAAGTCTTTTAGTTTATATACTCAAAAAACACGTATTGAGCAATACAGCGTGTATATAGTGACTTCTGAAGATGAAACTGAAGAAGTGCCAGTTTTATTAAATATTGCTGGAACAAGCACAATTAATTTTAATCTTGAAACTTTTACAGCAGATGGCACTAAAATCAAAAAGTTTATAATAAAAGCTGATAAAATATTAGCAAATTCTTCAAATTCAACGTTATATTTATTTGGAGAAGTAAATGACACTGCCATAGATGAAATAGTAAATACTACTAGTTACACTGCCAATTCTTCTATAGAAGCGATTGAGGGAGAAGCCTCAGCAACAACTCTTATACAAGACACAAGCTATTTAGAGATTAATAAAAATGTGTCAAAGAGAGATTTATTAATACCTCTGGAAGAAATAGACGTTTTATTATCGGCGAGAGCGAGAAATAGTAGCATAATAAATCCGATATTTATAGATTATTTACCTGAAGGTTTAGAGTATTTTGTAGGAAGTGCTATATTTGAGTACAGAGATTTAAAAGAAAATAGAACTTATTATTCAAATCGTGATGATTTTCCAGACTATATTCCTATACCTGAAACAGAGGTAATAAAAAATGAGGAAGATGACAGAACTTTTTTAAGATGGCAATTCGATGATTTTACTATACCTTATTTATATACTTTAAGTGTTAGATTTACAGCTATAGTAGCGATAGACCCTCCTACAGATATGGAAAATATTGCATATTTAGGAAATATTGGAAGCAACACGTTTTTAAATTCATGGTCTGAGTACGTAGATATAGATGATTATGATGGAGATAGTATAACAAATGAAACTATAGCAAAAAGCAATATAGTGTATTTAACAGCTCTTAACAGCAGTATTTTTAAAGTGGAAAAATATGTTCAAGGGGAGCTAGATACAGAGTTTAGTTTAGAGGGTTATAGTACTGCAGGCGGAACAGCCCAATACAAGTTATATGTCACAAATAGTTTTACTACTGATATTACTAATATAGAGCTTGTAGATATTTTACCACATAAAGAAGATACGGGAGTAATATTAGTAGATGAAGTAAGAGGGTCTGTTTTTAGGGTATATCCAAGCTCGATAGTAAGTGCTGAAATTATAAATATTATAGGAGAAGATGTTGAGCCAGACCAAGAGATTATAATAGAGTATAGCCAAAGCAATGACCCAGTGAGGTTTGGGGCAGATAACACTTTAATAGGGACAGATGATGATTGGTCTATTACTCCGCCAAGTAGTATAACTTCGGTTCATGCTTTTAAAGTATCAACAGGGGAAGGAGTAATATTAAAAACATATGATAGACTAGTAGTAACGATAAATGTAATACTAGCAGAAACGCCAGCAATAGGTTCAAAGGCTTATAATTCATTTGCGGTAAAAGGCAGTAGAATTTTAGATACAGGAGAAGTATTGGATTTAATACCAACAGAGCCAAATAAAGTATCACTTGAAGTAGTAGCAGACGAGCTATCGAAGATAGGCAATTTAACATGGATTGATGCAAATGACGATGGCTATTACGAAGAAGGTGAAGAAGGTCTAAATGGAGTAGTGGTGGAGCTATATGATGAGAATAAGGATTTATTACAAAGTACTATCACGATGCAAGACCCACTTACTTTAACAGATGGCTATTATATGTTTGAGGATTTAGAAAAAGGTAATTATTATGTTAGATTTGTAGCACCAGAGGACTATATGTTAACTATACAAAGAACGGACTCAAGAGGAGGAAGTGTTCCAAATAGGGAAGATGGTTTTACGGATTTAATAGAATTGCCAATGAGTACGAATTTATTAGATATAGATGCAGGCTTTGTATGTGCTGGATTACCAACTATCAATGCAGAAAATAAATGTATATATCAAGATGAAGAATTTAGCCCAACAAAAGGCATAAAAGTAACTAATTGCGATGGCTCACAGTATCAAATAAGTGAGAAAGCAATAATATCAAATGATGTTGATATAACAACGCCGGGAGTATATTATATAACTTACACGTTTACGTCGACAGTAAATGGGTTAGAAAATACAAAAACTATAGAGATAACAGTGGTAGAGACAGAGCCACACCATCAAGCAATAACAGATTTAGTTGAGTCTGTTGCACTAGAGCAAACAGCGATTTCTCACATAATAAATGCAGAGGGAGAGAAGATACAAAAAGCGTTAGAGTTAGAAGTGACGAACGAAGAATTATTAGAAGTTAATGACTCAGTATCAAGAATGTTAAAATCACTAACAAGATTAGAGTTAGCATTGCAGACAAAATTAAGTATGGTGCCGATAAAAGGTATAGAGTGCCCTTACAACGATTAGATAAATACACAAATAAAACAATAATTTAAAAAATAGCCTAGTAAAAAAAATAAATAATTTGCTAGGCTATTTTTTTATGGTAAGTTTTTTTATGGTAAGTTTTAAATATTTAAAATAAATAAATAATCATAAATTTAAAGCAATAGAATATAATTTTATTACTTGAATATATTTTTTATTTTTACAAGGTTGATGAAACGATAATTAAGGAGATAAAATTATGGAGAATAATCAAGTTTATAGAATATGCCAAAGGATAGCAGTAGGGGTAGCGGTAGGGATAATAATAGTGATAGCGATGCTATTTAGGATAACGGACAAGGCTTTTGCAGAGGTTGTGCTGAACGAAGTTTTACCCAATTATAAAATAAACTCTAAAATAGAAGAATTTTTTGTAGAAGAAAAAGATGGAGATAATATAGTAATGGATAGTGAGATGAGCGAGATAGGGGAAATAGGAGAGATAGAGATAATAGGGCTTAATGATATACTATATGAGAGCCACGAAAAAGAGGAAGAAGTTGAACAGGAAAAACTGGAAGTTGTAAGTAAAATAGACGTAGAGATAGATGTAGAGAAGCTTAAAGACTTAGATTATTTGAAGCAAAATTTTTATATAATAGATAGCACAACTGCTATGAGCAAAGATTATTTTGACGTAGAGAAGTTCATGCAGGCGGACTTGAAGACAGAAAGAGATGAGGAAAATCCAAAAGTATTAATATTTCACTCTCATGCAAATGAGATGTTTATAGATAGTGATACGAGTGATATAAATGAAGGAATAGTAGGGGCAGGAGCTAAGCTAGCAGAATATTTAGAAGATTTGTATAACATAACAACGTTACATATAAAAGAAGAATTTGATACAACCGATGGAAAAATAGATAGGAATGGGGCTTATGAAAGAATGGAAGTGCCTATACAAAGTATACTTGCGGAAAACCCGAGTATAGAGGTAGTAATAGATTTGCATAGAGATGGGGTAAACGAAGAAGTGCATTTGGTAGAGACTATAAACGGCAAGCAGACAGCGAAGATAATGTTTTTCAATGGTATATCAAGAATACTTCAAAGTGGACAACTAAATAACATATCGAACCTACCAAATCCAAATGTAGAAACGAATTTGGCATTAAGTTTTAATATGCAGAAAACAGCGATGGAGAAGTACGAGGGGCTGACAAGAAAGATTTATATTAAGCCATATAGATATAGTCTACATCTAATGCCGAAGACTTTATTAATAGAAGCTGGAGCACAAACGAACACGAAAGAAGAAATATATAACGCAATGGAATTATTGGCAGAGATTATAAACGATGTGTTATTTTAAAGATATATAAGATATATGAGATATATAAGATAGATAAAAGTAGGAAGAAGGATTAGTAATTGGAAAATAGAATGTTGGAGAGTAAGCTTATAAAAAATAATGATATAATAAAGGTGTTTTGTATGGTGTTATTGATGGGTAGCTTAATAGGTAGTGTAGCTTGTAACTATATGAGAATATATTATAACACCGAAGTAAGTTTGTATATAGGGGAGTTTTTTGAGAGTAAAAGCTCTAAAATAAGCATATTAAAATATATAGAAAACTTTATAAACGAGACAAAATATTATGTAGCAATATGGTTTATAGGATTTATACCGATTGAGTTAATAAAAAAAATATATATTTTAGTGATAATTTTAATAAAAGGATTTTTTATAGGATTTACATCGGCGTTAATAATAAAAGAATATGGAGTTTTAAGCTTGGTGTATATAATAAAGAATTATAGTATAAGTAGCGTTATATTTATATTAATAAGCTTTTATATAGGGTGTAGAGCGATAAAGTTTCAGAAAAAGGAATTGGAAAGGTATATAAAACAGTTAATAGTGCTGATTATAATAAGTGGTATATTTTTAATAATATTTTACAAATAAGATATTTAATATATTAAAAAAATGTGTTATAATAAAAATAAAAAAATTAAAAAATTTAAAAATTCAAGAGGAGATGTATATAATATGAACAAAATAACACAAACTATATTTGATAGAGCTTACCAATCTTATTTATGTGGAGGTGATGTATATACTTATAGATTTGAGT